>DASWWQ010000168.1:0-33081 GCA_036405935.1 Flavobacteriales bacterium | reverse complement strand
CCTCCAAGGGCTACGGGCGCAAGCGTTGCCCGATGTCGACGCCGTGCTGGACCGGGTGTCGAAGGACCCCGCCACCGTGGGCCTCATCCCTTTCAACAGCATCAGCGATCTGGACGACCCGATGATGCAGGCGCGGCGGGGGAAGGTGCGCCTGCTGTCCGTGAGCGCCTCCGAAGACACTCCGGCCGTGCTTCCCAGCCAAAGCACCTTGGCCGATCGCCAGTATCCTTTGGGACGGGTCGTTCACGTCGTTCTGACCGAAGGACGGTCGGGCCTTGGCACCGGTTTTGTTTCCTTTGTGGCCAACCACAAAGGACAACGCATCTTCCTCAAGCGCGGCGTGGCACCGATGAAGGTCCCGACCCGCGATGTGGAGATCGTTCACCAGTAGACCCCAATGAAGAGCAGGACGTTTTTTGCACTGGGCATGTTCACCATCGGCTTGTCGATCAGCGCGCAGTCGCTGCCCGAGGCGATCAAACTCACCCAAAAGGAGCAGTTCGAGAAGGCCGATGCCGCGTTCCGGACCTTGGTGACCGGCAACCCGGCCAATGCCGAAGCGTGGTACTACCGCGGTGAGAGCTATTTCGCGAACGACCGGTTGGACAGTGCCCTGCTGAGCTACGAGACCGGGATCACGGCGAATGCGGTTTTCCCGCTGAACTATGCCGGCAAGGGCAAGGTGCTGCGTGCCCAAGGCAAGGTGGCGGAGGCAACTGTTCAGTTGGACAAGGCCTTGGCGCTCACCGGGGACAAGACCAACAAGTTCACCAAGCCAGCTCAGTCCGATGCCTATCGGGCCGTGGCCGCCGCCCTGATCGAAGGCAAGGATAAACAGTTCACCGCCGCCCAAGGCCATCTGGCCAAGGCCATCGAGCTGGACCCCAAGGATCCAGCCAACTACATCCTCCGGGGCGATGCGTATTTCGAGGCGGATCCCCGCGACGGTACCACGCCCTTGGAGAACTACAAGCAGGCCATCAACCTGGATGCGCTGGACCCGCTGCCGGTGGCCCGCAAAGCGTTCATGTACTACCGTGCGAACAACTTCAACGGTTCCATCCAGGAGTACACCAACGCCATCGCCATCGATGCCGGCTTCGCTCCTGCCTATCGCGGTCGCGCCGAAGCCTACCTGAAGGCCCGTAAGTTCACCGAGGCCGCAGCCGACATGAACAAGTACCTGGAGCTGAACAGCGGGAGCATGAGCGCCCGCGTGCGTAACGCGCAGTTCCTCTTCCTGGTGGGCAAATACGACGAAAGCCTGACCGAGATCGGGAAACTCGAGGCCGCCGGGGTGAAGGATCTGACGCTGCTGCGCATCAAGGGCTACGACCTGGTGGAGAAGGGGGATACCGTCAATGCCAAGACCGCGTTGGACAGCTACTTCGCCCAACAGGCCGCGGACAAGGTGCTCGCCAGCGACCATGAGTACTACGGCAAAGCCTTGGTGCTGGCCGGACAGGACAGTGCGGGTGCCGAAGCCATGTTGAAAGGAGCTCGCATGGACCGCACGAAGGATTTCCTCTACATGGAGGCCGGCAAGACCTTCACCGCTGCGAAAGCCTACAACAGTGCCATCCAGGCCTACCAGGAGAAGATCGCCGCCAAGCCGGAGGTCAATGATTGGTACTACCTGGGCAACGTGGCGAGCCGCGCCAAACGTTTCGGGCTGGCCGACAGCGCGTGGACGCAATACATCAGCAAACAACCGAACATCTATCAAGGCTACCTCTACCGCGCCCGCGCGAAGGCCGCCACCGACACCGCCGATGTGAAGACCTGGGTGGCCAAGGCGGACTATGAAGAGGTACTGCGCAAGATGAAGCCCGAGGAGCAGGAGAAATCCAAGGCCGATTACGAGGAAGCGCTGAACTACATGGGCCTTTACTACCTGTACGACAAGACCGCCATGGACCGTCCCAAGGCCAAGTGCTACTTCGAGAAGGTGAGCGCGTTGGGCGCCAACACCAGCATCACCAAACAGGTGAACGAGGTGTTCCTGAAGATGAAGGAGCTGAAGGATGTGACGCCGAGCGCGTGCGAGATCCTCTAACGATCATCCATCCGAATACACGAGGGGCTTCCGTGAGGAGGCCCTTCGCTTTTCCGGCGGTGCCAGTTCACGGATGCGTCGGACAAAAGCGCTTCGGCGGGCTCAGCGTGACAGGGAGGCCTACATTCGTCGGCACCTGAACGCAACGCATGTTCTCGAAGAACAACCGACTGACCCTTTGGATCCTGCTGGCCATGGTGCTGGGCATCGGGGTGGGCTACCTCTACCACACCAACGTCACGGATGAAGCGCGATTGAAGTCGTTCGCGGATACGCTCTCCATCCTCACCGACATCTTCCTGCGCCTGGTGAAGATGATCATTGCGCCGTTGGTGTTCAGCACGCTGGTGGTGGGCATCGCGAAGCTGGGCGATCTCAAGACGGTGGGCCGCGTCGGCGGTCGTGCCTTGGGGTGGTTCATCACCGCCTCCTTGGTGTCGTTGGTATTGGGCATGGTGCTGGTGAACGTGCTGAAGCCGGGTGTGGGACTTCAACTGGAGATGCCCGAGGGATCCGCGCAGGACATCATCGGAAAGACGCAATCCTTCTCGCTGCGCAACTTCGTGGCCCACCTCTTCCCCAGCAGCGTGGTGGAGGCCATGGCCACCAACGAGGTGCTGCAGATCGTGGTCTTCAGCATCTTCTTCGGCGTGGCCTGCGCGGCCATCGGCGACTACGCCACACCCGTGGTGAAGTTCCTGGAGGCCGTATCGCATGTGATCCTGAAGATGGTGGGCTACGTGATGAACTTCGCTCCGTTGGGCGTGTTCGGTGCGATCGCGGCGGTGATCGCGGTGCGCGGGCTCGGGGTGCTGGGCACGTACGCCGTGTACATCTCGCAGTTCTACCTCGGCCTCGCGATCCTGTGGATCCTGCTGATCGGTGTGGGCTGGATCTTCCTCGGTGCACGCATCAAGGAACTGCTGCGCCGTATCGTGCAACCCATCACCATCGCCTTCAGCACCACCAGCAGCGAAGCGGTGATGCCCAAGTTGATGGAGGAACTCGAGCGCTTCGGCTGCAAGGACCGCGTGGTGAGCTTCGTGCTGCCGCTGGGCTACAGCTTCAACCTGGATGGCAGCATGATGTACATGACCTTCGCCTCGTTGTTCATCGCGCAGGTCTATGGCATCCACATGGACTTCGGTACGCAGATGACGATGCTGCTGACCCTGATGCTCACCAGCAAGGGCATCGCCGGAGTGCCGCGTGCATCACTGGTGGTGGTGGCGGCGACCTTGGGCATGTTCGGCATCCCGATCGAAGGCATCGCCTTGATCCTCCCCATCGACCACTTCTGCGACATGGGCCGCAGTGCCACCAACGTGGTGGGCAATGCCATCGCCACCAGCGTGGTGAGCAAGTGGGAAGGGGATCTCGGGAAGTGAGCCGCCGATCACTTCCTCACACGGAGACCCGGAGAGCGCCTTTTTCCGAGGAGGGGAGTGTATCGCATTTCTCCGTGTCTCCGTGCCTCCGTGTGATATCCTCTCACTCCGGTGCCTCCTATCTTCGTCGCGATCACATCGCCATGAACAAAGTGGTAGCGAACGCCGACGCGGCCTTGGACGGACTGACCGACGGCATGACCCTGATGGTGGGCGGCTTCGGCCTCTGCGGCATCCCGGAGAACAGCATCGCCGCGCTCGTGCGCAAGGGCGTGAAGGACCTCACCTGCATCAGCAACAACGCCGGGGTGGACGACTTCGGTCTGGGGTTGCTGCTGCAGACCCGGCAGATCAGGAAGATGATCAGCAGCTACGTGGGCGAGAACGCCGAGTTCGAGCGCCAGATGCTGAGCGGTGAGCTGGAGGTGGAGCTGATCCCCCAAGGCACGCTGGCCGAACGTTGCCGTGCGGGTGGCGCGGGCATCCCGGCCTTCTTCACCCCCGCGGGCTACGGTACCGAAGTGGCGGAAGGCAAGGAGACCCGCGAGTTCGATGGCAAGATGTACGTGATGGAGCGCTGGCTGAAGGCCGACTTCAGCCTGGTGAAGGCGTGGAAGGGCGACACCGATGGCAACCTGGTCTTCAAGCGCACGGCGCGCAACTTCAATCCGATGATGGCGATGGCCGGGAAGGTCACCGTGGTGGAAGTGGAGGAGCTGCTGGAGCCCGGGGCGATCGATCCCGATGCCATCCACCTGCCGGGCATCTTCGTGCACCGCATCTTCCAAGGCACGGCCTACGAGAAGCGGATCGAACAGCGCACGGTACGTCAACGCGCCTGATCGCGGATGGAAGCGGGCCCGATCACCCGCACCGAGCGCTGGCTGTTCGTCGCGCTGGCCGGAGCCGTGGGTGCGTACGTGATCGCGCGCGCGCGGTGCGTGCCCACGATCCACGACGAAGCGATGACCTTCTTCGTGTACGTGCAGACCGGCGACTTCCTGCCGTTCCAGTCGCACTGGGATGCCGGCAATCACCTGTTGGATACCGCACTCGCCTGGTGCAGCTACAA
Source organism: Flavobacteriales bacterium (assembly GCA_036405935.1). Classification (GTDB taxonomy): domain Bacteria; phylum Bacteroidota; class Bacteroidia; order Flavobacteriales_F; family PHOS-HE28; genus PHOS-HE28. The sequence continues at coordinate 28,565 of DASWWQ010000168.1, read as the reverse complement.
GGTCTTCGGCATGCACGCTTGGGCGTTGCGGTTGCCGAGCGTGGCGGCCTTCGCACCGTATGCCTGGGCCGCGTTCCGATGGGGAGGGATGGTCCGTTCCGGCGTGGTGCGTTGGTGCCTCTGGTCCGCGTTGCTCCTGTTCCCCTTCCTGCTCGACTTCTTCGCGCTCTTCCGCGGCTATGGCATCGGCATGGCCGGATTGAGCGCGGCCTTGGTCTGCGCCGCCGCCTATCTGCAAGGCCGGCGGAGCATCCACCTCATCGGTGCCTTGGTCTGGATGCTCGTGGCCACCTACGCCGACCTCGGGCTGATCACCCTGCACGCCTTGCTGTTGTGCGCCTTGTTGCCCGCAACGATCGCCGATGGCCGACAACGCGGCCACGGGATGCAACTCCTCTTCTTCCTTCTGCTCGGCTTTCTGCCCTTTGCGTTCGCTGCACGATACAGCATCACCCTGGAAGCGCATGGTTCACTGTACTACGGGACGACCGCTGGCCCGGTCGATGGTACGATCCACTCCCTGACAGCGGCTGTGCTGGGCCTCGCTCATCCGATGTTGGATCTCCTGCTCGCCGGATCGATGCTCGTGCTGTTCACGCTCGCGGGTTGGAGCCTCTGGTCCGGTGGACGGGATCGCCGGACCTGGGGCATTGCATTGATCGCAGGCCTGCTGGCTGCGGATGTCCTGGGGCGCGTGGTGTTGTTCCACTGGCGCGGCACGCTCTACCCCGAGGACCGTACGGCCCTGCAGTGGGCATTGATGGCGGTGCTGTTGTTCGCGCTGATCCTGGACGATCGTGCGAAGGGCCGACGGGGATTCATCGCGTGCCTGTTGCTCTGTCTTCCCCTTCGGACATTGCTGACGCTGAACGTGGACCGTACCACCTACTGGCCGGAACAGGCCATCCCGGTCGCGGTGCATCAGCGTATCCACGAGCTGCAAGCGGAGGCAGGACGACCGCTGACCTTGGGCATGTACCACCAACAACCGGCCTGTTGGGCCTTCGGCGAACAGGAGCAAGGCCGCGTGCCGATCCTCGCCCAGGTGTCGGATCATCCCCACCAAGGAACCGAGCTGCTTCTGCTTGATCCCCGTAAACAGCGGATCCCTGCGGGCTACCATGTGGTCATGGACCTCCACAACGATCGGCAGGTGCTCCTGGCCGCGGATACCACACCCCCGATGGCTTCGTTGGTGGACACCGTAACGAGCAGTGCCCCGACCGACGCGGAGTTCATCGAGTTGTGGAAGCCCGGCCTCGCCCCTCTCATCGGAAAGGACCTCCGTCTGGATCTCACGCTCGCGCTGACCTCGGATGCCGATCCCTTGCTGGCGAGCCTGGTGTGCGAGATGGATCTCGGCAACGGCGAACGCCATTACGAACTGGTCCCGCTGCAGTTCGCGCAAGGCCGATGGAACGACGACACGTTGCGCACCACCCGCTGCGTCCCGCGCCCATCTCACCGGACCGAACGGCTGGTGGTGTACCTCTGGAACAAGGAGCGGCGATCCATCGCCCACACCACCCGGATCACCGCCCATGGCACATCCCCGGGATCCTTCGCACCTTCGCCCGACGCCCTGCCGGGCAATGAACCGTAATTGAACATGGCCCTCGACAAGAACCAGATGGCGAAACGCATCGCCCGCGAACTGAAGGACGGTGACTACGTGAACCTCGGCATCGGCATTCCCACGCTGGTGGCGAACCACATCCCACCCGGCATCAAGGTGACGCTCCAGAGCGAGAACGGCATCCTGGGCATGGGCCCTTTCCCTTACGAAGGGGACGAGGACGCGGACCTCATCAACGCCGGCAAACAGACCGTGACGCTGTTGGGCGGTTCGGCCATCTTCGACAGTGCCCTGAGCTTCGCCATGATCCGCTCACAGAAGGTACAGCTCACCGTGCTCGGGGCCATGGAGGTATCGGACACGGGTGACATCGCCAACTGGAAGATCCCCGGGAAGATGGTCAAGGGCATGGGCGGCGCGATGGACCTCGTGGCGAGCGCGGAGAACATCATCGTCTGCATGATGCACGCGAACAAGGCCGGTGAAAGCAAGTTGCTGAAGCAATGCACGCTACCCCTCACCGGCGTGAAATGCGTGAAGAAGATCGTGAGCGACCTGGGGGTGTTCGACGTCACGCCCGACGGTTTCCGACTGCTGGAGCGCGCGCCCGGCGTCAGCGTGGACGAGATCCGGGCGAAGACCGAAGGGCGCTTGGTGGTGGAGGGGGATGTGCCGGAGATGAGGATCTGATCGCCCCGAGGGATGTGCCCCAGCACGGTACCGGCCGGGATGCGGAACGGACATCCGGCCACGCCGGTCGTTTGCGTCCTCGCCCTTCTGTTGCTCGGTTATACGGTGGTGCGCGGCACCATCGTTGCGTTCACGATCGATGAGACCGCCACGTTCATCCACTACGTGACGAAAGGAGTGCTCTATCAGCGGACGTTCGACCAGATGAGCGCCAACCACCACCCGCTGAACGTATGGGGAATGTGGATCGGCATGAAGCTGTTCGGCAGCAGCGAACTGGCACTACGGTTGCCGAACCTGTTCGCGCATGCGCTCTACCTCTACGCCTCGGCGCGCATCGCCCTGAAGGCACGCAGCACATGGCTGGCCATCGGCTGTTTCCTGCTGTTGAACGTGCATCCGTACCTGTTGGATTTCTTCGGCCTGGCCCGTGGCTATGGCCTGGCGTGCGGGCTGATGATGATGGGCCTCTGGCAACTGGTGCGCTATGTCGACGAAGGACAACCGGTACGCCGGGTGCGCCTGGTGATCCTGTTCGCGGGACTTGCAGCCTTGGCCCATCTGGCCATGATCAACTTCCTGTTCGCATCGGCATCGGCCTTCATCCTGGCATGGGCGGTTCAGGCCCGAAGGACCGGGATCGGGGCCTGGAAAAAGCACGGGTGGACCTTGGTGCTCTGTACCTCCCTTGCGCTGTGCCTCATCCTGCCTGCCCTGGTCGGGTCCCAGAAGAGCGGCTCCCTCTACTTCGGTTGCGATCGCTTCTGGTCGTGCATGGTGCGGAGTTTCAGCGAGAAGGCCCTGTACCATATGCCGTACACGCTACCGGCACCAACGATAGCGGGGATCGTACTGGGCGTGCTGCTCCTGTGGTGCACGATCCTGTTGCTGCTCGCATGGCGTCAAAAGTGGACCGACCGGCTCCGGCCGTTCATGTTCGGTGCGCTCATTGCCGGTTGTTGGTCGCTGGCGATCATCGGGCAGCATGTTTTGCTCGATGTACCCCTGCCCCGGACGCGCACGGCCATCTTCGCGATCCCCATGCTGGCGTTCCTCGTCACGAGCGGCATCATCGCTTGGCCCGAGGTCCGCAACAAGGCCATCCCCGGCACGGCAACCGTGCTGCTCTGCATCCCTTTGCTGATCCATCAGGGGAACAGCTTCAACCTGGCCTACACCGTGGAATGGAAGCCATCCGGCGAGATCGGGCACATGATGGAAGCCATCGCTGAAGACCATCGGCGGTTGTCGCGGGATCTACCGGTGGTGACGATCTGTTCGAGCTATGAGAGCTACGGATGCATGCCGTACTACCAGCGCACGGCGAACATGCGTTGGTTGACCGCTGTGCCCCGCAACGCGCCCGACGCCTACACTCCGGCGGACTACTACATCGTGGAATACGATGGCTACGACCAGGTCGATACCGCCAACTGGAGCCTTGTCCATCGATCGGAGATCACCAACACCACCCTGTACCGTGACGATCGGTTCGGGAGCATACGCCCCATCCTGATCCACCGGGAACTGCTGGACATGGAAACCCCTGAGCTATCGGGGTCGAGCGGATCGCAGGACGTGGATGGAAGGAGGTGCCTGCGTTTCGACAGCACCACCCGGGAGGTGGCCCCTTTGCGGTGGGTCGTTCCGGAGGATCTCCACGATTCCCGGCTCACCTTCAGTGCGAACGCCGAGGTGTTGCAGGAGAACGACGACAACTTCATCGCCTTGGTGATCTCCGTGGTCCGGGACGGCAAGGAGATCACCTACTCGTACCATCCTTCCTCGGAGCAATTGCAGGTCTTCGGCCGCTGGGGACATGTCGGCGCGGTGTTCCGGCCTTCGATACCTCTCCGGACCGGTGATGTGGTCCAGCTGCGGGCGTGGCCCCTGAGCCCGAGCAGTACCATGTACCTGGAGGACCTGGAACTGCGGATCCTGCAGGAATAGCGCCCCCTTCCCGAAGCATCGGGCCTGCCGGTCCGTGGCTACGGTAGCCCGGTCGCAGAAGCTGCACCGGACTGATCCACACCGGATCCCATGGAAAACCGCGATCTTCACGACCCTTCCATGAGCACCTTCGGCACCCTGAGCCTGATCATTCCGGCCTACAATGAAGAGCGCACCATCCACCTGATCCTGGAAAAGGTACGCGCGGTGGAGCTTCGGAACGGGATCGGCAAGGAGGTGATCATCGTGAACGACGGCTCGAACGACGGCACGGTGCAGGCCGTGGAGCGCTATATGGCGGCGAATCCCGGAATGCCGATCCGCTTCATCCAACAACCCCACAACATGGGCAAGGGTGCGGCGATCCACCGCGGCATACAAGAGGCCACGGGTGAATACCTGCTGGTGCAGGATGCCGATCTCGAATACGATCCCCGCGAATACAATGACCTGCTCCGGCCCGTCGTTGAAGGCTTCGCGGACGTGGTCTTCGGCTCGCGGTTCATGGGACATCATCCGCATCGCATCCTCTTCTTCTGGCACAGCATCGGCAACAAGTTCCTGACGCATCTCTCCAACGCATTCAACAACTTGAACCTCACGGATATGGAGACGTGCTACAAACTGATCCGCTCCGATATCGCCAAGGGACTCGACCTGAAGGAGAAGCGGTTCGGTTTCGAGCCGGAGGTCACGGCGAAGCTCGCCCGGGTGAAGGGCATCCGCATCTATGAGGTGGGGATCAGCTACTACGGGCGCACCTATGCGGAAGGCAAGAAGATCGGATGGAAGGACGGCTTCCGGGCCATCTGGTGCATCCTGAAGTACGGGATCTGAACATGGATCGTCCGGGATCGACCCTTCCCACCGGTGCCACAACGCTTGCTTGGTGCTTGGCTGGCGCGGGTCTGCTGGTGGTGCTGCTCAGTGCGGGCCTACCGGAGAGCGGCGATGGCGTTGCCCATTACATGATCTCGCGGTTCGCTTGGGCCCATGGCGAACTCCTGCTGAACCCATGGGGGAAACCGGTGTTCACGATCCTTTCGTCGCCTTTCGCCCAAGTGGGCACGTGGGGGATCGCCCTGTTCAACGCGATCGTGGCGGCTTCCACGGCCACCTTCATCGTGCGCCATACCGCACGGATCGACCATGCATGGGGATGGGCCGTTCCGGTCCTGCTCTTCACTTCGCCCTACTACGCACACACCCTGATGGCCGGCCTCACCGAAACGCTGTTCGGCGCATTGACGGTGGTGGTGGTACTACTGGTACGCGCAGGGCGTTGGCGCGCTGCCCTTACCCTGTGCTCCTTGCTCCCTTTCACCCGTCCGGAGTATATCATGTTCGTTCCCATCGTGGTGTTGTGCGCCATTCGAGAGAAGCGCTACCGGGATCTTCCGGCGCTTCTGGTCGGACCCGTTCTGGTGGTGATCTTCGGATGGCTGCTGTTGGACGCGCCGCTCTACGGGTTGTGGGATCCCTACGCCGGTGTGGATACCTACGGTACGGGGCCCCTGGGCCATTTCGTCCGTAACCTGCACCAGGTACTGGGGGGGCCCTTGGCCATCGCTACCCCGCTGGCGCTCTTGGTCTGGGGGCCCACCCTCCGTCGGGCCGGGCCGGCCAAGTGGCCGATCATACAGCTGGCCATCCTGACCATCGTACCGGCCTTCGGCATCGTTGCGGTGCACAGCTACGCTTGGTGGAAGGGCGGACATGGCTCCTTGGGCCTGCTCCGCGTGCTGGCCACCATGGTACCGCTGGTGGTGATGTTCTGCTGCGACACATTGGCCCGCATGTTCCCCTTGCAGCACCGAGGGCCCTTGCTGCGTTGGTCGGGCGGCGTCACGCTCGCGCTGGCGGGTGTACTCGGCCTGTGGTACACCGGCTGGACCTTACGGCTGCCTTACCCCGAAACGTCGGTGGACCGGACGATCCGAACCGCTTCGGAGAAGGCCATGGAACTGCTCGGGCCCGGTGAGCGGTTGATCTACACCTCACCCTCCATCGGTCTGCACACCGGATTGGACCCCCAGGACACCACCTTGGTGATGCAATTGTTCGGACCGATGATGCTGGAGAAGAACCGCGGAACGCGTTCCGGGGACATCGTGATCTGGGACTCGCACCACATGCGCGTGGACGGACATGTTCCGTTCCGGATGCTGATGGACCATCCCCGCTTCCGTTTGCTCGAGCGCATCGTTCCCGACGAGCAGGGTGTGGTGATCGGCGAGGTGCCCTATGAAATGGCGTTGTTCCGGTGCACCCCCACACGCAAGGACCTGGAGGTGGATACGCTGTATGAGCTCAACGGCCTGTCGGAAGGTGTACAGGTGGAACGCGCCGGGGAGATCGGCAAGGATGGCATACTGACCACCTCGCCCGTGGAATTCCCCCTGACGTTCAACTTCCGCCCGGAAGTTGGATCGGCCACGGCGCAAGAGGAGATCGAGGTGCAGGCGGAGATCCAGGGCGTGCAGGACACGGCCGCCTTGCTGTTGGTGATGGAGGCCTTGGAAGGAAGCGAGCGCACGAGCTATCAAGCGGCCGGACTGCAGGGCACGCATCTGAACGCGCGGCTCAGTGTGTTGCACCACACCCCGAGGAGCATCGTCAAGATCTACCTCTGGAACCAGCGGTGGGAAGCGCTGCAGGTAACGCGCTTCCGTTTGATCAGGCACACCGTACGCCAAGGGCAATGATGCGTGTTCCTTCGGCCTCGATCAAGGTCTGGTCATCGGCCGCCTTCCTCATATCGTTGTTCCTTCTGGTCTCGTGCCGACGGAGCGATCCACCGGAAAGAGGATGGATGTGTTTGGGCGATGGCGGATTCCACGTGGATGGACGAAGCTTCTTCCCGCTTGCCGTGAACTATGTGGCCACGCCCTTCTGGATCGATGGCGAATGCGTGTTCGGTCCTACGGAAAGCTATGCGAGCGTGGATCGCGAGCATCCGCGCCGTGCGGCCGCACGTGCAGAAGCCCTGCGGGCGCAATGGACCTTGTGCCGCGACATGGGTTTCAACACCGTACGCGCCGTGGGGATCTCCGACCTGGCCTACGACAGCACCGACGTGTGGATCCTGGGCAAATCGGCTTGGGGCAACGACACGCTCGTGCGCCTCGACCCTCCGAACATGGAGCGCTATCTCCAAGGTCTGGCAGGGCTGTTCAACGCTGCGCGGTCGGCCGGGATGCGCATCATCCCGTTGATCCAGCTGCGGGTGGGGAACACGAACACGGAGCACCACTTCGCCCGGGTGGCGGACCGCTTCGTGAACGACACGGTGGTGATGGCCTACGACCTGTTCAACGAACCCCTGTACTTCGACCCGCCCGAACGCCCGAAGAGCGAAGTACATCGGATCCTGGTGCGATGGCGCGAACTGTTCGACGATCATGCGCCACATCATCTGTACACCCTGGGGCTGACCGGCATACGGGAGACCTTCGAGTTCGACCCGAACATGTTGCAGGTGGACTTCGTGAGCTTCCACCCCTATGAGTATGAACCCGACCAAGTGCGGAACGAACTCTACTGGTACCACGGCAATGTGCGGGTACCTTGGATGATCGGGGAGACCGCGTTGCCCGCCGATGGCGATTCGGTCAGCTACGCTGACCAGACGGAATTCACCCGGAAGACCCTGGTCCAGAGCCGGGCTTGCGGTGGGCTGGGCTACTCCTGGTGGCAGTTCCAGGACGTGGAGTGGGGCACCTTCCACCAGGACCACATGGGCGTGCTTTCACGCGAAGGCACGACACGGACATCGGATGGACATATCGTTGCCGGCCGCGTGAAGCCCATGGCCCGCATGATCCAGGAGTTCGATCCGAACACGGATGCGGGACCCTGCATCTGTCCGCCGAACCATGGCAACTACTCGGACGGCCGGGTATCCGGGTTGACGGGTGAACTGCGCGACGACCAAGGGGCTCCCATCGTCAACGGTACCATCATCGCATGGAACGAAGGCTGGTCGTCGAGCTACCACACCACCTCCGACAGTGCCGGGCGTTTCGCACTGCGCGCACCCGAGTGGGTGCATCATTGGATGTGCAGCGCAACAGGACACGGGATGCGCCGAGGGGAATGCGACCCGAACGGTGCGCGAACGCTACCGGGTGATAGCATCCCGTCCTTCCAGCTCGGCCGGATCGAATTGGAGCGGCTACCGTTCTTCCGGCGTTGACCGGAGCGACCGCACACGGAACGGTGTGGCGGATGCGCTATCGGCCCATGCGCCCACGGCACCATCCTTCTGTTGCAGGTACGATCCGCCATGCGCGCGCAGAAGGTAGTTTCCGTCCGCCAGCCGTTCCGGCCGGAACAGTCCCATATCGCCCAAACGATGGGCGGCCGCCGCCAATTGCGATCCGTGATGCAGTTCCGCGGTGAGGTATCCGTTGTGGTGCGCCACGAAGGCCCAACTACCGTCCGCGAGACGGAGACGGATGAAGGTCTCCCATTCCAACGCTTCCGTTCTGTCGGTCGTCACCGGTTCTTCCGGCCATCGCCCTGTACCGATGAAACCACCGTCCACCATTCCAATGGTTACGGTATCGCGCGCCAGCATCTCCGAAGGCAGACCATCGACCAATTCCACCTCCAGCACCACCCCGCTGGCCTTGAGCCAATGGTCCAGGTTGGCGGCACCCGGATCATCCCAGAAAGGCTGCAGTCCTTCCGGCAATGAACCCGAGTATCCGTTGACCACGGGTATGCCGATGCGTTGGGCGGCGAGCATTGCCTGCACATGGAGCGTGATCAACTCCCCATGTCGCTCCGTGCGGCATCCCCATACCGGTGCATAGGCCACGGCCACCGTACCCTCCTTGAGCTCGGATCGGATATCCGCTTCGACCTGGTCCACACCTCGGTCGGCAAGGTCCCGGTCGAAGCGTGGGATGGCCGTAGCATCGGACTTGTTATCGAGCAGCACCAGAAGGGGTAGTGCCAGCTCCAGCACCCAGGAGGCGCGCGTACCCTTGGGCAGGCTCACGGCCACGGTAGCTCCCACCAACAGGAAGAACAACTGGTCGATCAGCACGAAGCGACCCACGGAACGGATGATGTCGAAGCCCGGCACCGACCGCAGCAGTTGGAAAAGGGAGAAGCCGCCGATCCAGAGCGGAACGATCATGGAAACGGCCCAGGCGATGAGCAGGGCAGCAAGCGAACGCCCCAGCGGCGAACAACGGATGCGCCACCACCAAGGAATGGCGATCAGCACACCGAGCCAAGGCAGCGCCCCTGGAAAATGATGGTGCTCCCAAGCGTTGGGCATGTCGATCATCTCCGGACGGTGCAAGGATGCCCAGGAGATCGCGCTGGGATGGGAATAGATGTAGGATGCAGGCCGGGGAATGGTGAGCGCCACCATCTCCGGGTCGTACGGCATCACTTGGGCCGCCACGCGCGTATACGGCAACAGGAGCGGCAACAGGAGCAGTGCCCCCGCCACAGCGCCGACGGACCAGGCCATCACGCCCTTGCGCGTGATGGACACGCCCCCCACGATGGCCCGTCCGATCAAGAGGCAGAGGAGTGCGAAGAGAAGGATGAGGCCCGAATAGATGGCGCAGTAGAATTGCACCGCGACAGCGAGCACCGTGGCCAAGATCCATGCCGGGGAAGAGGTGGAAAGTGCACGGTGGAGAGCAAGGAGCGCCAGCGGTGCCATGAACCGGGGCAGCATCTGGATGTTGTACAGCTGGGTGAGCCCTAGGATCCCGAAGGTGTAGATGTAGGCGGCGCAACCCGCGATGACCCACCGGCCCGTCCACGTCCGGAACGCGATGGCGCAGCACCAGAAGTTCAGGGTGAACAGTGCGATGATCCACCCTTGGAAGGCGCCGGAAGGTCCCGCTCCCGCGGAGCGCAGCAGGGAGTGGATCCAGGCGGTGCCCAGATGCGCATCGGATCGGGCGATGACATCCGCGCTCGGATACATGAACGGCGCATCCCAGTAGCTCTCCACCCGCCCGGTGGCCCAGGCGTGGAAGTGCTCCAGCACATACAGGTTGAACCGCGCATCGCCGGTATCGCCCGGTGTCATCGTCAGGTCCGGACCCAACAAGGGTAACAGCACACCGAACACGCCCGCCGCGAAGAGGCCGAGCACGATCAGCATTTGCAGCCAAACCATCGTGGAGCCCGACGCGTGAACAACGGTATTGGGTCGAGGTTCCTCAGCCATGGCTCATACCTCTTCCAACACCACTATCTCCAGTCTTTGCTGTTCCAAGGACCCTTCCCCTCTGCTCCAGAGGTAGACGCGCAGCACATCCTCGGTATCGCGGATCGATGGGGTCATGTATTCTCCGCGAAGCACGAACGGCGGACCGGCCTCCAGCGTATCGGCGCAAACGGTCCGGTATCCATAGGCCCCTTCCTTCCGCCGGATCTCGAAGACGAGACAAGGCGAAGGCGCTTGCACACCGTTGAGCGGCCGCACGGCGGCGCGGGCCCTGATCCACAGGTACTCCTTGCGCGTCAGTTCCTCGTAGGGCATCTCCCAGGTCAGGCCGTACGGATGCTGCGCATCCAAGATGTCCGGAGGGTGGTCAGCTCCACCCAGCACGTAGGTGTGCACCACGGCATACGTCCGATCATGCTGCATACGATCGTTGCCGGCGAAGTTGCGGTCCACGGAGAGCAAGCGCTCCGCACCGACCGGAATGTGCGTCCGCCCGAACACGGCGAAGTAGTAGTCCTTCGTGGTGCGATAGGGGTGGATGATCCAGGAGCGGAACTGCCATAGCTGGAACAGGTTGTGCACCACCAGAAGCACCAGAACGCCAACGAAGCCCCCGCGCAAGACACCCTTCCCCTGCAACCCCTTCTGCAAGGCCATTCCGAACGGGATGGACAGCAGGGGGTACAAGGTGATCATGGGTCTCACGCTGTAGCTGGCCCCGTACCACCATTCGCTCCAACTGGAGATGATGTAGAAAGCGGTGGTCGCATAGAGCACGATCGGCCAGAACACGCCGGGCCGTTGCTTGTACAAGGGAACGAAGCCGAGCAGGGCAAGGACCATGATGGGCGTATAGATCAGCCAGCCCTTGCGGAAGCTGAACAGCACATCCAGGATATGCGGGGAGGTCAGGTCGAGACCCACTCCGGGGTTCTTGTAGCTGTCATGGATGAAGTGGCCGGTGAAAGTGTACCAATAGAGCAACTGGGGCAACAGGATCAGCAGGCCCAGCAGGACCGCCGGCAGCAGGTCCTTCCAAGCCCCGATCAGCATCCTCCACTTGGCCCGGAACGAATCGCTGTCATGGACACCCCAGAACAAGGGCACGAGACCACAGACGATCTCGCTCGGTTTGATCAACGTGATCAGCGCGATGCTCGCTGCGATGAGGAAGAGATCGCTGCGCCTCCGTGCCTCATGCCAACGGACCGTGGCACCCAGCAGCACCGACATCATGCAGAACAGGAAATTCGCCGTCTCGAGGTTCTTCGCCGAGGCGAAATGCAGGAGGTTGGTGGCGAGGACCAGCAGGAGCAGGATGACGGCGACCAGGCGATCATCGAAGAAGCGGCGCAGCACGGCACGCAGCTGCCATAGGCCGATCGCGGTGTAGACGAGCGCACCCATCGCCATGGACATCTGGTACGGCATGCTGAACCCATCCATGGGCGCACCGGTGACCCACGCGAGACCATGTCCGAGCAGGAAGAACGGCAGGTAGCACAACGCCATGCCCATGAGGAAGAAGTACATGGGCGTACGATCATCGGGCGCGGTGGACAATTGATACAAGGTCTCCGTCGTGTGGTACTGCTCCATCACCTGTCGCACCCAGCCGATGTCGGTCAACAACGGATCACCATGAACGAAGGTGGCCGGGAGGTACAGGTAGTATCCGAAAACATCCCAGGACAGCTCATTGGGCGTGAGCGAGATCCATCGCATGACCAGCAGCACCGCCATGCAGACCAGAACGATTCCTTTCGATAGGCGGTCCGGTCCGGCTTCGATACGCATGTGCCAAAGATGGTTCAGCCGCTGCAACACGGGCACCTCAGTCGATGATCACCTCCAGCACACGACCCACATGGTCCTTAGCGGAGAACGGGATGAAGCGTTGTTCGTACGGTGATCCCGGCCACCAAGCCGTGTTGTGGTATTCCTGCGTCACCACCAAGCGCATGGGCAGGTCGGGAATGCTGGTGACCGTTCCATCCATGTAACCCACCACGCGCAGGTGTTCCGGATCGGGCCCGATGCGCCAGGTGATGGACTGCGGGCGCCACTCGATCTCGAACCAGTACGGCCGCCCGAAGATCTCCGCGTCCGCGGCGGGCACCTTCTGGGTCAGGGCGCGGTAGCCATGGTCCCAACGGAAGTTGTCGAAGACCCGGCCCTCATGCTGCACCGGATGGCAGCCCACGTCGAAACGTTCCGGCTCGGGACAGGCCATGTCCCAGTTGGTGCAGGCCACCATCACTTGTCCTTGGAGGGCCTTCACCGCATCGGGCAGGGGCGGTGCCCAAGCGTTCACATCGCGTGGGTCGGCCACCGGTTGCGCGTAGTTGGGTGGGAACCCGTTCTGCGGGCAATACGGAACTCCCTTCAGGATCTCGAAATCGATCTCGGCATAATTGGCCCTTTCCAAGCGCTGGTCCTGCGCCCCGCCATCGTAGCTGGCGAGATAACCTCCCTCGCAAGGATGCAATGTGTTCCAAGGATCATCGCGGCCCACGAGCCAGATCGCGTTGGTCAACCCGTTCCAGAGGTCGTGCTCGTTCAACAACCGCGGCAGTTCGCAACGGATACGATAGCGGCCGTAGGAAAGGGCATTGCGCGTACGGATGCCGACGCTCTCCTTGCGCAGCGCACCTTCGCCGCACGCCGGGTTACGCAGTTCGATGGCATCGCCGGAGGCATCCACGCGCACGGTGGAACAAGGCCTGCGTGAAGTGCTCGGGTGCATCGGCAGGAAGGCATCCTTCGGTGTGAAGGCGCGCAGGTGACAGTAACCGCCATAGGTGAAGGTGTCCAGGTCGGCGATCGCGGGCACCTGTTGCATGCCGGTGGCGGCGTCGATGTGGTGGAAGTGCTGGGTCCATTCCGCGCGGGCGTTCAATCCGGGGGTATCCCCACAGGTCGTACAGAAAGCCCCCGGATCGAGCCCCCCCCCTGGATCGATGTGGATGCCGTTCCGCGCCGATGGACGTGACCGCAGGACGAGGATATCGTTGCTCACCTCCACCTGCACGCCGGGAAGGCTGCGTCCGGGCCCATGCAGGAAATACCAGAAGGGTTCCACGTAATGGCCGTTCACCGGACAGGCGATGCACCGTACGGCTTCAGGGACACAGCCCTGGGCCAGTGATTCCTCCGCCACCACCACCAGCATCAGCCGGTACGCACCCGTGCGCGGGTTTCGGCCTTCGCGGTGGCGCACCCCGTCCTGGAGGTAGCGGGGCTCATCGCGTGGATCACCCTGGATCCGGAAAGCGTCCTCCACCCAAAGCCCATCGTCGGGAACCCTGTCCGTAAGGCGGAAACCTTCAGAGGCATCCTCCCAACTGCCGTAGAAATTCTCCGATGCTTGCGGATGCTGACCGCCGCCCGAGGTCGCCTCCGGGAACTTCGAGGCCGTGTTCTGGTAGTAGAGCTTGTACCCGAACCGACGCCCTTGGCCATCCTTCAGGTGGAAACGGAAATGGAAGCGGCCATCGGGCGCCTGTTGCAACGAAGGCGCGCGGAATCCCCGATGCACCGCGTCCGTGCCATCCAGGTCCAGCACCAGCGGCCCTTGTGCCGGCAGGGGCAGGTTGGAGATCCACTGGACCGTATCGATCGTGCGTTGGGGTCCGCCCTCCCGAATACCGCAGCCACCAAGGGCACAAATGCACAGCACGAAGAGCAGCTTCCGCATCATGGTGCTCCGTTGGTCGAAGGTCTTCCCGGCACATCACGCGTCACGGAGGTGATGCGCAGATCGTCGATGACCAAGCGGTTGCCTCCTTCGTTCGCCAGCACCAATTGAAGGCGATCCTCCGCTGCCAGCGGTGCATCACCCAGTCCGATCTCGAGGTTCAACGGCACCTCTTCATCGTGCGGCAACTCCCCCGGCCTGACGATGCGACCCGGGTGCATCGCCGGGAACACCCCCCCCGGATGATGGACGAAGAGGAAGCCGCGCAAGCGTCCGTTGCCCTTCATCAGGCGGACGTTCGCGGACATCCGCAGGGCCGTCACGGGTTCATCTCCGAAGAAGGCAGGTCCGCAGTAGAGCACCCGCCGGGCATCGCCGGACCGCAACGTATCGCAGACCGGATCGTCCGCAGCACGCACCACATTGGGCGTAGGTACCTCCGGGTCGAGCGGTGGCGGAGCAGGCGTCGCGCAACCCGCCCCCAACAGCACCGCCGAGACGAGGCCATGCCCGAGCACGAAGGGAGATGGAACGATGCGATGGGCCATACGAACGTGGGCGGGGCGGCAAGTAAGCACCCGCGAAGGGAACCGGATGCGCAGCGAAGGACGGTGCTATCGACGGATCATTGTGCGCAGGCTGGTAAGGAGCCGGTTGATCGCGCTGCTCGGGGTGGTCGGGTGTTCTTCTATTTTCGCGCGTCTGCGGCCCGTACCTGAGCATCGCGGCAACGATGCATGCATCTCAGTATCCTCATCCCCCTCTACAACGAGGCCACGCTCATCACCACCGTACTGGACAAGCTGTCCAACGTGCGGTATCCCGACTTCGTTGAAGGGGTTCAACTGGTGGTCGTCGACGATGCCTCATCGGACGGCTCCTTCAACGTGGTGAAGGCCTATGCGGCCGGCCGGAGCGACATCCTCCTTCATGCCCATCCGGTGAACCGGGGCAAGGGAGCGGCGGTACGCACCGCTGCAGGGCTTTCCGCCGGCGATCACCTGTTGATCCAGGATGCGGACCTGGAACTGGACCCGCACGACATCCCAGCGCTGCTGCAGGCCATCCACGAGCTGAAGGTTCCCTTCGTCAATGGATCGCGGTACCTGCCCGGGGTGATGCGGACCCAATCCGCCTTCAAACGCTACCTGGCCAACAAGCTGTTCACGTTGTTGACGTCGATGCTGATCGATGTGCACCTCACGGACATGGCCTGCGGCTACAAGCTGATGACGAAGGACCTCTTCAATAAACTGCACCTGAAGGAGGATCGGTTCGGCTTCGAGGCGGAGCTGATCATCAAGTGCGGCCGGATGCGGAGGAACTGGATCGCGGAGGTGCCGGTGCACTATCATCCCCGCAATTCCGGCGAAGGCAAGAAACTGCGCAATGCCGATGGCTTCCGGATCCTGCGTACCATCCTGAAGTACGGGCTTCTGCGCCGGCCATGAGCGGCAACCGGTACCGCCGCCTGCCCACCCTGGTCATCGCCTTGGTCGCGGCCGCCTGCGCCTATGTGGACCTGGATCTTCGGCTCTGGCGGGAACGCGACCGGGTGATCGAATGGGACGTGCACTCCTACTACGCCTATCTGCCGGCGGTGTTCATCTACGATGATATCGAACTGGAGAAAAGCGACTACCGCTTCGATGGCGACTACTACCTCTTCTGGCCGAGCACCACGGAGCGTGGCACGCGGGTGATCAAGACCACGATGGGCTTGGCGGTGCTCTACTCGCCGTTCTTCTTCCTGGGCCACGGACTGGCGCATCTCACGGGGGCGCCCCCGAACGGATGGTCCCCGCCGTACAAGGGCGCCTTGATCATCGGCGGGTTGTTCTACCTGGTGCTCGGTCTGCACCTCACCCGGCGGATCCTGGAGCGTGCAGGCTTCACCCCCGGCATCATCGCCTTGACCCTGCTGACGATCGGCGCCGGAACGAACCTGTTCTGCTACGCGTCGCAATCGGCCTCGATGTCGCACGTGCATTCGTTCTTCCTTCTGGCACTTTTCGTTCATCTCACAACACGCTGGTACGAGCGCACCACGTTGTGGCGTACGGTGGCCTTGGGCGTGTGTATGGGACTGATCGCCTTGGTACGTCCCACCAACTGCATCGTCGGGCTCTTCTTCGTTCTCCATGGCATCGACGGTATGTCCGCAGCGCGGCAACGCGTCCGGCTCTTCCTCCAACGATGGCCCCACCTGTTGCTGCTGCTGCTGTTGGCGGCGGCGGTCTGGGTACCCCAATTGCTCTATTGGCGGTCGCTGACCGGATCGTACTTCTTCAACCCCTACATCGGAGAACGCTTCTTCTTCGACCGGCCCAAGCTGTTGGAAGGGCTCTTCGGCTTCCGGAAAGGCTGGCTGATCTATACCCCGTTGATGGGCTTCTCAGTGGCCGGGCTCTTCTTCATGAACGGCACGCTGAGATCTTACCGCGCCGGTGTCACGGTATTCCTTGCGCTCACGGTGTACACCACGTTCTCCTGGTGGTGCTGGTGGTATGGTGGCTCGTTCGGCCAACGCAGCATGGTTGACGGCTATGCCTTGCTCGCCCTTCCCATGGCCGCATCCTTCCGCTGCATCTGGTCAGCAGGCACGGCCGTGCGTACCTTCCTGCTGCCGGTCATTGGAGCCGGCATCGGCCTGAACATCTTCCAGACCTATCAGTTCGAGGAAGGCTCCCTGCACTCCGATTCCATGTCGAAAGAGCTCTACTTCCGCCAGTTCGGGCGGATGGACAAGGTGAACGATTTCGATCGCCTATTGGTCCCTCCGGATTATGAACGTGCAAGGCTCACCGGGCGCTAGGCGCTCGTCGGCCTTCAAACGGAAATGATCGAGGCCTCGGGCACCAGCGGCATCCCGCTCAGGCGCAGGTAGAGCTGCACGGCGGCCACCACATCCTTTCGGCAGTAGGTGGCGATGCGTTCCAGATCGTGGTCCTGGTAGTAGACCCGGGCCACGTCGGCCCCGCTGATGTCATCCTTCGGCGTGGGTATACCGAGGATATGCGTGAGCAGGGCGAGGGAGGTGAAGTTCTTGCGATCACCGAAGCTCCACATGGCCATCGTATCGAGGTGGCCGACCTCCCAGGGTTTCAGGCCACCGATATCGAGCAGCCGGGGCAGGCGGATATTGTTCACCACGCAGCGGCGCGCGATCCAGGGGAAGTCGAACTCCTTGCCGTTATGTGCGCAGAGCCAGTGGCTGTCGGTGTTGTAGTGGTCGTCCAGCAGTTGGGTGAACCGTTGCAGCACATCGCGTTCATCGTCCCCTTGGAAGGAAGTGACGCGCAGACCAAGGCCTTCGCTGCCCTCCTCGCTGCGGCGACGCACCAGGCTGCCCACACCGATGCAGATGATGCGGCCGAACTCGGCGAGGATGCCGGCCCGTTCGCCGTAGAGCTCGTCGGCGGTGCGCTGTTGGCGTTCCTGTTCGAAGCGGGTCTTGTCGCTGAAGAGCTTGGCCGTCACGGGGTCCAGCTCGTCCCAACGTTGCACGGCGGGAACGGTCTCGATATCGAGGAAGAGGATCCGGGTGGGATCCTTGGCGGTGTCGGGGCGCATGGTGGTGGTGTTCCCGCCAAGTTAGCCGATCATCACCCCGCGCTCGTTCATCAGCGGTATGGTGGTGAAGTTCTCCTCCAGGATGCTCTCCGGAAGGAAGATGTACTTGCGGTCGTAAAGCGCACCCTCGATGTAGAAGCTGACCCAGTACTGGTTGCTCAGCGGGAACACATCCTCCACGATGCGTTCGATGCGGGCCCAGCTGCGCGGATCGAGGGTGGGCAGGTGGTGGCGCATCTCACTGGTATTGCGTTGCTCCCCATCGATCTCGCCATAACCCCGGGAGCTCACCAGCACGTTCTCCAGCAGGCGATCGGTGGTGTTCACCAGGTACACGTACCAGGCCGGTGCACCCTCCTCATCGGTCTGCAGTACGATGGCCATGGCCACCCCTTCCACCTTCGGTTGTTCGATGTCCTTCCGCATGCTCAGGCCGGATGCTGTTGGGTGAGCGATCGCGCGATGGCGATCCACTGGAACACATCCTTGGGATGGCCCTCCTCGTTCTTCTCCTCCCACTTGCTGCCGGTGCGCACCATCACCGTGCGTTCGTGGGGGATCACCACCACGTATTCGCCGTGGAAACCCCGGCAGTAGAAGATGGGCCTGCCGTCCAGCTCGGCGATCCACCAGAAGAGGCCGTAGCGCTTGTTGCGCTGACCATGATCGGTGATGTTCGCCGGGGTGATCGACTCCCGCCAGTAGTCCGAGGTGATCAGGCGCCCTCCCTCCCACTTGCCGCTATCGAGGTAGAGCTGTCCGATGCGGGCGAAGTCGCGGGCCGTTCCATAGAGGCAGCAGAAGGCCTTGAAGTCCCCGTCCTCGCGGTCCTTGCCCCAATAGGCCGTGTGTTCCGCGCCCAAGGGGCCCCAGATCTTCTCGCGCACCAGTTGGTCCAAGGGTTGGCCGTAGACCTGCTGCAGCACGTCGGCCACGATCTGCGTGCTGCCGCTGATGTAGTCGAACTCCACGCCGGGGGCGGTGCGGCAGGGCTGGTCCATGGCGAGCTCGCGCACGTTCGTTCCGTAGTAGCCCTTCGCATTGTCGCTGAAGGGATCACCGCCGCTCTCGCTCCAATCGAGGCCGGTGCTCATGGTGAGCAGATGCCGTAGGGTGATGCCGGCATGGCACGGATCGAGTTGCGCGAACTCGGGCAGGTATTCGCTCACCGGTGTGGAGATGCTCTTGATGCGGCCCTCCTTCACGGCGATGCCCACCAGCAGGCTGATGTAGCTCTTGGCCACGCTGAAGCTATTGCTCACGGAATCCGCACGCCAACCACCATAGTAGTCCTCATAGATCAGGCTGTCGTCCTGGATCACCACGAAGCCCACGGTATTGAGGGCGAGCAGCTGGTCCGTCTGCTCCTTGGTGATGCTCAACTTGCCGTAACGCGTTCCCTTGGGCCAAGGCTTGGGTGCATCCGCGGGAATGGTGGCGTAGGGGAAGAAGTTGCGGTCGTCGATCTCCGGACCATTGCGCCCGATCAGGTAGGTGTAGCGCACGCCGCGCGGGATGTGGCCGTTGCCGGTGACGTAGGCCAAGGCGATGAGCCCACCGATGATCACGGCGAGCCAGAGGACCAGTTTGATCAGGAAGCGCATGGGTCGAAAGTAGCGTGAAGGGGTTCCCGGTCTCACACTTCCAAAGCGGGGCCCACCAACTCCACATCGAACAGGTCGGCCAGCTCCAGCTTCAGGCGGGCCTTCACCTCGTCCATATCCAGCAGACCGCCGAGCTCCTTGGCCATGCAGGTGACGCCCTTGTCGGTGATGCCGCAGGGGATGATGTTGTCGAAGTAGCTGAGGTCGGTGTTCACGTTGAACGCGAAACCGTGCATGGTGACCCATCGGCTGGCGCGGATGCCGAAGGCGCAGATCTTCCGGGCCTTGAGCGGGTCGGCCCAGTCAAGCCAAACGCCGGTGAGCCCTTCGATGCGGCCCGCTTTGATGTTGTAAGCTTCGAGCGTGCCGATCACCGCCTCCTCCAAGGTGCGAAGGAACCGATGGATGTCCGTGAAGTGGTGGTCCATGTCGAAGATCGGGTAGCCCACGATCTGTCCCGGGCCATGGTAGGTGATGTCGCCGCCGCGATCGATCGGGAAGAACTGCACGCCCTTGTCGCGCATTTCCGTTTCGTTCAGCAGCAGGTGGCTTTGTTTGCCGCTCTTGCCGAGCGTGTACACATGCGGATGCTCGCAGAACAGCAGGTGGTCCTGGGTGGGCACCTGTTGATCGGCGGGGAGATCCCGGTTGGCGGTCTTCCGCGCGATGGTCTCCTGGAAGAGCTTGGTCTGGTAGTCCCAGGCCGTGGCGTAGTCGATGGGCCCGAGGTCCTGGAAATGGACTTGTTTCATGATCTTGCTCAACGCAGAGGCGCGGAGGGCACAAAGGAACGCAGAGGTCAGGCAATGCCGAGGAGTGCGAGAGGCGCGAGAGCCCGATCGTTCGCCTCGATCAGTCCTCGTTCAGGCCGTTCACCACACGCCTGACACCATCGACCAAACGGACCTCGTGGAAGTTGATCAGAAGACCAAGCCGCTTGTCGGAAAGTCTTAGATAGGAGAGCAGCGTGGTCAGGAAAATGTCGTGCACAGCTTCGACCGCCTTGACTTCCACTATTACCCGGTCCTCGACCAGGATGTCCAAACGCAACGGTGTCGAGAGGACCTTGCCTCTGAAGGACAGCGGGACCTTCTGCTGCGCGACTACACGAAGGCCCTGCTCACGCAGCGCATGGACCAAACACTCCTCATAGATGGACTCCAGCAGTCCGGGACCCAATTCGCGATGGACCTCGATCGCACAGCCGATGATCCGCTTGCTGAGCTCGTTGTGCGTCACCCTCCTGTTCTTCTTCAGATACCTACCCGCCTGCGTTCCAGGCGAGCATGTGCGTCCGGCCTCTGCGAGGCTCCGCGTTCCCAGCGCCTCTGCGTTCTCCTACTTCATCTCCGCCAACTTACCCTTCAGCATGTTGATCACGGCGATCTCCGTGGGGTCCACACCCTTCTGCTCGGCCCAGTAGTAGCTCACCCAGTCGCCCAGGTTGACCAGGTACAGCTGGCGCGCGATGGCCGATGGGCCTTGGCTCCAGACGTCGTGGATGTGCGGCGTGTACTTGCCGAACACGTCCTTGTTGATCTCCATGCGGATCTGGCTGCGCTCGTGGTCCTCCTTGTGGCGGAAGATCACCACGGCCACATCGTCCTTCCCGCCGGCCCAGCCCACGAGTTCGTTGTGGTTCATCTCGGGGATGGCGTGGTGCCAGCAAAGCTCCTTGCTGTTCTCGTTCACCTGTTGGCGGAAGCGGATGCTCACGGCCTCGGTGTTGGCTTCGCTATAGATCACCAGGCGTTTGCCCAGGAGCTTCGCGGTGAGGTCCTTCGCGGTCCGTTGGATGGCGGCCTTGTCGCGGGCCAGCTGCTCGGCGGCCTCGGCGATGGCCGGCGCCAGGTCGGTCTTGATGATGCCGTAGTGCTTGAGCACGAAGAACTGCTGGGTGAGCGAATAGGCCAGCATGGTGCGGGGCGGGTTGCCACCGGGGATCACGATATGGTCCAAGCCCTTCTCGCGGGCCATGTCCAGCATCTTCCCACCGCTGGTCACCACGCACACGCGGGCGCCCTTGGCCAGGGCCTGCTCCATGGCGGCGATCGTTTCCTCCGTGTTGCCGCTGTAGCTGCACGCGATCACCAGGCTACCCTTGCCCACGTAGGCCGGCAGGTAGTAGTTGCTGTAGACCTCGATGGGGCAGATGGCCTCGTGGGACACCGCCTGCGCCGCGATACGCCCCCCGATGCCGCTGCCGCCCAGACCGGTGACCACCACGTTGGTGTAGGGGCCGTTGGGGGCCTTCAGCACGGCCTTGCGGCCGATCTCCAGGGCTTCCTGCAGTTGTTGGGGGAAGGCGTCGATCAGTTCGTACATGGGGCTTGGCTTACGGTGCGAAATTAGACCGCTGTAACGATGCCCGGTCACAACAGGTTCGCTCCCATCAATGCTCCGCGATCCAATGGTCGGTCAGTTCCCGGACCATGGTATCGGCACCGACGTGCTTGACCTCCTTCACCAAACCCACGCCGGGAGCATAGAAGGTCAGGTCATAGGTGGTGGCGATGTCGAAATAGTTCGCCGCGATGCCCTGAACGCATTTCACCATGATGCACGCCGTGTAGGTGGCTCCAGAGGCCAGCACAAGGGTGGTATCGGTTCTCATCGTGCGGAGTTCGGTACGGCCATAGTGGATTCCTCCCCAGTGGTAGACATCCCCCTCCGTTGTGGAGAGCAAACGTTCACAGCAGCTTCCATCGACCGTGGAAGGCGCATCCGGCCGCATGCGGAGATAGCCGTACAGCGGCAGACCGCCATAAATGGGCAGCCGCGCCACCCCACTGGCACAGCAGCGGTCCACACCATGGTTCGGGTCCCAATTCGTGCTCAACACCGGACTGGCCACATAACCGGGGCCCGTGGTGATCATCGAACCGTCCGAATACGCCCACCACGAGCCCGGGAAGGCCGGTAGATATGGAGCAGGCTCCACGGTGGCCATCGCGGGGAAGAGAGCCGGAGTGACCTCGTTGCAGGATACGTCCTCCCCCGTGTCCTTGGAACAAGACGGGAACAACAGCAGGAGCAGGGCCGTCGATAGGATGCCTGAGGGTGTCGTCATCCTGAAAAATAGGCACTTCCCGGTATCTTCGCGGCCTCTTTTCCGCTCCAGAACCCATGTCAACCCTCGTCCTTTCCGAACAGGAGGTCGTGCGGCGCGAAGCCCTCAACAAGCTGCGCGCACTCGGTATCGACCCCTTCCCTGCCGCCCAGTACCACGTTACGCACACGGCCAAGCAGGTGAAGGAACTGTTCAAGGATGTAGCCCCGCATAGCGAAGGCGAACAACCCGCCGCCGACGTGGTGCTGGCCGGCCGCCTGATGAGCGTGCGCGTGATGGGCAAGGCCAGCTTCGCCGTGCTGCGCGATGGCACCGCCGATCAACAGATCTACATCAACCGCGACGAGATCGCCCCGGGCGAGGACAAGACGCTCTACAACGAGGTCTTCAAGAAACTGCTGCACTTGGGCGACTTCATCGGCGTGAAGGGATTCATGTTCCGCACGCAGACCGGTGAACTGACGCTGCATGTGAAGGAGCTGACCGTGCTGGCCAAGAGCCTGCGTCCACTGCCCGTGGTGAAGACCGATGAGCAGGGCAACGTGCACGATGCCTTCAACGATCCCGAGCTGCGTTACCGCATGCGCTACGTGGACCTGGTGGTGAACCCCAACGTGAAGGAGACCTTCCTCAAGCGCACCCGCGTCTTCAACGCCATGCGTGCCGCCTTCCAGGAGGCCGGTTACATCGAGGTGGATACCCCGGTGCTGCAGCCCATCCCCGGGGGTGCCGCCGCACGTCCGTTCGCCACGCACCACAACGCGTTGGACGTGCCCTTCTACCTGCGCATCGCGCCGGAGCTCTACCTCAAGCGCCTCATCGTTGGTGGCTTGGAGGGGGTGTTCGAGTTCAGCCGGAACTTCCGCAACGAGGGCATGGACCGCACGCACAACCCGGAGTTCACCATCATGGAGCTCTACGTGGCGTACAAGGATTACCGCTGGATGATGGACTTCATCGAAGGCGTGTTCCGCAAGGCCGCGATCGCTGCGAACGGCAGTGCTGCAGCCCGTTTCCAGGACAAGGAGATCGACTTCGGTGCACCGTTCAAGCGCATCACCATGTGCGGCGCGATCAAGGAGAAGACCGGGCAGGATGTGCTGGAGATGGACGAAGCCTCCGTACGAACGCTCTGCGCCGCCAACGGCATCCACGTGGAGGCGAGTATGGGCAAGGGCAAGTTGATCGACGAGCTCTTCAGCGAGCTGGTGCAGCCCGGTCTGATCCAGCCCACGTTCGTGATGGACTTCCCCCTGGAGATGAGTCCGCTGTGCAAGAAGCACCGCGACGATGATCGCCTCACCGAACGTTTCGAACTGTACGTGGCCGGCTTCGAGGTGGGCAACGCCTACAGCGAATTGAACGATCCCATCGATCAGCGCGAACGGTTCGAGGAGCAATTGAAACTGATGGAACGCGGTGACGACGAGGCCATGTTCATCGACCAGGATTTCCTGCGCGCCCTGGAGTACGGCATGCCACCCACCTCGGGCATCGGCATCGGCATGGACCGTTTGGTGATGCTGCTCACCGACAACCCGGCGATCCAGGAAGTGCTGCTCTTCCCGCAGATGCGGCCGGAGAAGTTCGACTGAGGAGAACGTTCACCACAGAGACACAGGGGCACAGAGGAATGCCAGGTCTTTCGTGCCCTTGCGTCAACGCCTCACACTGACCCGCGCCGTGGCCATGCGACCGTTCGCCATGGCCTTCACCATGTAGAGGCCGTTCGGCAAGCCACCCAGATCGATCACGGCCTTGGCAGTGCCATTGAGCACCTGTCGCTTCACCACGCGTCCGGCCGGATCCAGCACCTCCAGTTCGGTACGCCCTTTCAGGCCGTAGGGCAACACGATGTTCAGCACATCCTCCGCCGGATTGGGGAACACCGTCAAGGTCTCCACCACATCCGCGCTTGACATCCCCGTGGAGATCTGTTCCTCGATCAACAGTGGGAAGGCCGACACCTTGTTCCCGTTGCTGGTGATCAGGTTCACGATCAGTTCGCCGGTGCTGTCCGACTGCACGGGAACGGCCAAGGCGAACGTAACGGAGGAATCCAGCTGGTCGAAGTGGATGCTGGCCGGTAGCGCAGGCGCATAGTCCTCACCGGCCACGGCATCGCCCTCCACGGAGATCTGCAGCTCTTCCTCCAGATAGAACCCGCCCCACCGGTGGAAACGCAGGTACACGCTATCCTCATCGCTCTGGTGAAGAACAGGATCCGTTCCGGAAAGGTCCACGTTGGCGCCCTCCACGGTCATGGTGAAACGATCGGAGCTCTTGAACGAGTTCCCTTCGAGAAAGACAGCCGAAGGGTATTTACCATCGCTCACATTCCCCAGCGCCAACTTGATATGATAGGTCTCACCGATGAGCACCGAGGCACTGGCCGTGAGCACCACGGTCATGCCGTTGTGCTGGATGTAGTAGGAATCCGTGTTGTAGGGGGCCTCCGTCTGTGGTGTATTCAAAGCTTGAGGCTGCATCCATTGACCCCCGTTGTACCGATAGTACTGCACGTTCGAAAGCCAGTTGGGGGAACTGGAACAGTATTGCCACGGATCCACGCAGAGATTGCAGTTCATGTTGGCTATCGTGGCACCACTGTTGATCCTATTGATCGAAACGGGTGATAAGCTACCCGGCACGAAGGCGATGTTCATCGCATTGTTGGTGAAAGGACCATTGATGTCGGTGGGAATGCCCGGGCCACTGAGGAAGAACCCGAAGACATCGTTGTATTGGCTGCAGGCCCAACGCTCGTACTCCTCCGAACTGAAGACATAGCGAAAGCTGATCATGTCGTTCTCCGGAACGAAGTCGAACTCCAGCACCGCCTTGCTATAGATGTTCTCGCCATTGCTGACCTGCCAATACGGCCAAGCGGTCAGTTGGCTCAGGTCGATATCCGGGGTTTGGATCCATCCGGCGATACCTCCGGTCTCTTCACTCAACCGGTCATTGGGACCGGGGATATGCACCTCAGCGACGCCGTTGCACAGGAAGATCCCATCCGCGATACCGATGCTGGTGGCGGATCCATCGAAGCGGCCCATCTCACTGATACCCACCCCGACGGGCGGCACCTCGCTACCTTCATTGTAGTTGAAACGCACCTCGCTCACGGCAACCGCCGGCCCGAGGAGGCGTTGGACCAGACTATCGGCCGTAAGGTCCTGCTGAAGAACGATCTGGGCTTGGGCCGACAGGAGGCTGCAGGTGAGCAGGAGCGTGACCGGGCCGTGAGAAGAGAGTTGCATGGGTGGTTCCGAAAGAGGTGGTTCGAATGGAGGATCGCAAAACTAGGGAAGCACCACGAGGTGCGCCTTGGCCTGGTCCGGGTCAGTGCCGCACACTGACCCGCGCTGTGGCCATGCGGCCGTTCGCCATGGCCTTCACCGTATAGAGGCCGTTCGGCAGACCGCCTAGATCGATAATGGCCTTCGCCGCACCGTTGAGCACCTGCTGCTTCACCACGCGTCCGGCCGGATCCAGCACCTCCAGTTCGGTACGCCCTTTCAGGCCGTAGGGCAACACGATGTTCAGCATATCCTCCGCCGGGTTGGGGAACACCGACAGTCCTTCGATCACGCCGATGCCCGCCATGCCGGTGGAGATCGGCGGTTGCTCGATGATCAAGGGAAAGGCCGCCACCTTGTTCCCGTTGCTGGTGATCAGGTTCACGATCAGCTCACTAGTGCTGTCCGATCTCACCGGAACAGCCAAGGCGAACGTGACGGCGGAATCCAACTGATCGAAGTGGATGCTGGCGGGCAGTGCAGGCGCATAGTCCTCACCGGCCACGGCATCACCCTCCACGGTGATCTGCAGATCCTCATCCAGATAGAAGCCGCCCCAACGGTTGAAACGCAGATACACGCTATCCTCATCGCTTTGGAGCACGATGGGGTCCGTTCCGGAGAGGTCCACGTTGATGCCTTCATCCACCGTAAGCGTAAACCGATCAGCGGCCCGGAAGGAACTCCCATCGAGGAAGACCGCGGAAGGGTAAGAACTATCATTCACATTACCCAAGGCCAGCTTGATGTGATAGGTCCCACCGATCAACACCGAAGCGCTGGCCGTGAGCACCACGGTCATCCCGTTATGCTGGATGTAGTAGGGATCATTGTTAAAGGGCGCTTCCAACTGCTCAACGCCCGATGGCGGTTGCGGAGAGGACCATTGGCCTCCGTTGTAACGGTAGTGGATGGAATTGGCCTGCCAGTTCGGATCATCCTCGCAGTAATGGAAAAGATCATCCCAAGGTCCGTTCGCATTGTTGGCGTTCATCAGACCACTGTTCACCGCATTGATGGATACCGGAGACAAGGACCCCGGAACGAAAGCGATGTTCATCGCGTCGTTGATGAAGGGTCCGGAGATCCCCGGGCCGCTCAGGAAGAAGCCGAAGACATCATTGTACTGGCTGCAGGCCCAGCGTTCGTATTCCTCCGAACTGAAGACATAGCGGAACTCGAGCATGTCATTGAACGGAACCAGATCGAATTCGAGCACAGCCTTGTTATGGATATTGGCCCCTCCCAAGGAATCCGCCCACACCCAACCGGTCAAGCGGCTCAGGTCCAAGTCCGGGGTTTGATAGCCATCTGGTCCATTCATTCCTCCGCCTACTGGTTCCAGTCGATCGTTGGGACCCGGCAGGTGTACGGAGGCGACGCCCGTGCAGAGAAAAACGCCCTCGGTGAGTCCCAGCGAAGTGTTGGATCCAACGAAACGACCGATCTCGCTGGGACCTGCGCCGACCGGGGCCACTACGCTACCAGCGACGCCGTTGAACCGGACGTTGTTGATGACGATATCCGGACCCATGAGGACGTTCTGCACCAGCGCGAACGGGCTCTGGTCCTGCTGAAGGACGATCTGGGCCTGGGTCGAAAGGCTGCCCAAGGCGAGCAGCGGAACGAAAAGGTCTCGAGAAGAGAGTTTCATGGGGAACGGTGGGCCGGAGCAGCCCGCATGGGTGGAGGCTGCTAAGCTAGGGAAACAGCGTTCCTAGGGCCACTAGGTCAAGGGCGCTCGATGCGTTCCACCCGCTCCATCACGTCGCCCACACGCAGTTTCCACACCACGTCCATCCCGCTCACCACTTCACCGAAACGGGTGTAGCGGCCATCGAGGTGCGGAGTGGCGCTATGCGTGATGAAGAACTGGCAACTCTCGGTATCCGGCCCCGCCGAGGCCAGACCCACGGAGCCCGCGGTGAAGGGCTTCCACCCGATCTCCGTGCGCAGGGTCCAGTCCATACCACCGTACCCATCGCCGCGCGGACAACCGCCCTGCACCACGAAGTTCGGCACCATGCGGTGGAAGGACCTGCCATTGTAGTACCCCGCCACCACCAACGAATCGAAGGCGAGGCTGGTGCCCGGACAACCGTTCACATCCGTGGCGATGATCACTTCGCCTTGGGTGGTGACGATGCGGTACTGCTGCCCTTGCTCCAACGCCCGCAGGCGGTCCTTGGCGATCGGATGGTTGAAGGCGGGACGCTGGTTCGCAGGCGGTACGGAACCGTCGCGCTTCGCCACCACCTGTTGCAGCAGCAGGCGCGCCTCCAGGTCGCGGATCGGGGCCAGCGCTTCGAGGGCCTTGCGCTCCGTGACCGGATCCAACATCACGCGGATGGCATCGGGCTCCTCCTTGGCCAGCTCCTCGGCGGCCGCGCTGATCAAACCGGCATCACCGGTGGCGATGGCCGCACGCAGCACCTGGCCCAGCTGCGCGTACTGCGCTTCGCGCGTGGCATAACGCGACCGTGCCATGACATCGCGCGCATGGCGGATCGCACCTTGCAGACCGGCCTGCCGAAGCACCGGATGCACATCGCGGCTGAAGAGCGCCACCATCGAATCCACCGGGATCCCCTGCGGATCCTTCGTGGCCACGTCGATGAGCGCCGCACGTATGTACGGTCCTGCATCCGCAGGTACGGGTGGGCGCACGATCACCTCGCCATCGCGCAGGGTGCATCGCTCCAGCAGTCCGTACACGGGGATCCAGCTCCGCGGATCGTTGCGGTCCACAACGGCTGGGGTGATCCGCGTGATGGCCTCCGAACAGGGCCGCGCCGCCAAGGCCTCCACCGCAGCCGTACGCACCACGGGTTGCGGATCGGCGAGGAAGGGCGTCAAAGGATCCACCGAATCGTTCGCGGACACGGCGGCCAGCACCCGCAG
>DASWWQ010000167.1:0-7467 GCA_036405935.1 Flavobacteriales bacterium | reverse complement strand
CTCCGCTGTCTGCTGCTGGCACTGCCGGTGGTCGTGGGTACCGCGGCCTATGTGTATGCGCAACGGCGATACCTGCCCGCACCGCGCATCACCACCAACTTCGCCGTGAACCAGAAGCTGGTGTTGGCCCGTGAGGCGGCCGCGCACGGGGTGGACGTGCTGGCCCTCGGCTCTTCGATGACCTTGAACAACCTCGCTTCGAGCGAAGTGGTCAAGCATTTCCGCACCGAACGTTTCCTGAACCTCGGCGCCTGGGGTATCGGGGCCAGTGAGGCCGCGTTGCTGGGTCCTTTGTTGGTGGATCGGCTGCATCCCCGGACCGTGATCGTGGGCACCAACCTGATGGACTTCGCCGGTGCGCCCTTGCTGAACAGCACCGACAGCGCGGCCATCGTGCGCACGCTCGACACGCAGGAACCTTGGCTCGAACACCTGCGCCACTGGAACGGTCCGCATTACCTCCGGCAGATCGAGGGCAACCGCAAACGCTTCTCCGATGCGGCCAACTACGAGTACTTCAAGCTGGACCCCTACGGCGGTGTCACCTTGGACGTACCCGAGGACCGCATCGACCACACCCGCTACGCGAAGCTCCCACCGGCGGCCACGGAACTCCAGGAGGACCGCTATGCCGCTTTCGAGCGTTTGGCGAAGGACCTGAAGGCACGGGGGATCCAGCTGATCGTGCTCCAGAACGCCTATCGCGATGGGATCCGCACCCGGGAGAGCGATGGCCTACAGGCCCGCCATGTGGCCCGCCTACGCGCCCTGCTCACTCCCTTGGGCCACGTGCTCGTGGACGCGAACACCCGGCATTGGCCGGATGCCCTCTACGTGGATTCCAGCCATCTGGGACCGAAGGGCGCACAGGAGTTCACGGCCTTCTGCATGGAGCAGCTAAGGGTGATGGGGGTGCCTGTCGCTCAATAACCGTCGCGGAAGAAGTCGATCGTCTTGAGGTCCACCAAGTGCACCTCGGCGAAGTAGTGGTGCAGGATCTCCGTGTAGGAACGGCCGCTGCGGGCCATGTGCATGGCGCCCTCCTGGCATAGGCCGATGCCATGTCCGAAACCTCTTCCCTCGAACACCAGCTGATCGCCTTCGCTGCGGATGTTGAAGTAGGTGGAATTGAAGCCCATGTCGGTGCGCACCTTGCCCAGTTTCACCGGCGGTTGAAGGCCGCGCAGGTAGATGTCGCGGCACGGTGGCGCATAGCTGGTGGCCGCCTGCACCATCGCCGCATCGCCGATGTCCACACCGTAGGTGCGCCTCAGATAACCCAGCCACTGCGCCCTCGGCACGCGCTTGGTCCATTGGGCGTGAGGGGCGCGCAGGCAGAAGGTGTCCGTGGTGCTCACCAGATAGGCTTCGCTCTTGCTCCAGAGATCCTCGGCATTGAGCGTTTCACCTCCGCAGTTGCTGTGGAAGGTGGCATGGATCAGCTGGATCTCGGGGTCCACCGCCACCAGGTCCTTGGTGGCCTGCACGGCCAATTCGATGGTGTCCACCTTGTTGCGTCCATGGAACACCTGGCAGTGTGTCTGGTCACAGACCTCGAAACCGTCCGCCAGGTGGCGGCGCTGGGAGGCCAGGGCGTAGGTGCGGCAGCTCACCGCCTGCATCTTGTAGTACTCCAAGGCCCGGTCCTTGCCTGCTTCGCTCTGGATCACTCCCGCCACGTATTCCTCCAACGGCACGTTCGCGATCATCAGGAAACCCATGGGCGTGGGGCGCAGCTCGATCGAACCGGGATATTGGCGCTCTCCCATCTTGCGGTCCAGCGCGCGGATGCGGAAGCCGTTGCCGCGCAGCACGATGCTCTTCTTCGCCGAGTAGTGTGCGCCCAGCGATTTGCCCGTGATGGCCCCGGTCTCGCAGCGCAGCTTCAACCCGTCGTTCAGCACCAGCTGCCCCATGCTTTTGCCGTCCACGGTAACGGACATGGCGGACTTCAAGGGCACCACCATCACCTCGCGCATGTGGATGTCGCGCAGCACGCCGACCTTCATCGTACGCTCCTGGGCGTTCGCGGGGGCCAGCGTGTGCAGCAGGAGGGAGAGAAGACAGGCCCGGAGCATCGCGTCGCGAAACTATCGGGGTGCCCTCCCGGGGTACGGTGGGCTCAGGGAAGACTTTTCCACACCGCTTCGGCAACTCGGGCCGAGGCCCCTGGTCCACCCAGGTCCTCCTGTAGGGTACGCAGGTCGGTCAGCATCCTGCTGCGGTAGGCGGTATCGTGCAGGAGGCGATGCAACTCATCCCCCAAAGGACCGGGCTGCATGTCCGACTGGATGAGCTCGCGCACCACTTCCCGTCCCATGATCAGGTTCACCAAGGAGATGAACTTCACGTTGATCAGCCGCTTGGCCAACCACACGTTGATGGCCCCGCCGCTGTAGCACACCGCCTCGGGCACGCCGAACAGGGCCGTTTCCAAGGTGGCGGTTCCGCTGGTGACCAAGGCCGCCTTCGCGCTGCGCAGCAGGTCGTAGGTGCGCCCTTGCAGCAGGGTGACCGCCGCTGTCCCGATGATGTCCCGATAGAATTCCTCCGGTACCGAGGGTGCACCGGCCACCACGAACCGGTGATCGGGAAAACGCGGCACCGTGGCCAGCATCGCCGGCAGCATGCGGGAGATCTCCTGGGTTCGGCTGCCGGGCAACAAGGCCACCACGGGACGACCGTCATCCCCCGGAAGGGCCGCGGCCGGTGCCGTTCCTTCCCGTGCGATGGCGTCCAGCAACGGATGCCCCACGAACTCCACCTGCATGTCGCGCTCGGCGTACCAGTCCTGCTCGAACGGCAGGATCACGTACATGCGCTGCACCACCCGCCGGATCAGCTTCACGCGGCCGGCCTTCCAGGCCCAGACCTGCGGACTGATGTAGTAATGCACGGGGATGCCCAGGCCATGCACGTGCTCCGCGATGCGCAGGTTGAAGCCCGGGTAATCGATCAACACCACGGCGTCGGGCTTGAAGGCCTCGATGTCTGCCTTGCACACCTTCATGTTGCGCAGGATGGTACGCAGGTTCATCACCACCTGGGTGAAGCCCATGAAGGCCAGCTCCCGGTAGTGCTTCACCACCTCGGCACCGGCCTCCGCCATGCGGTCCCCGCCCCACGCCCGGATCTCCAAAGTGGGGTCGCGAAGCAACAGTTCACGCACCAGGTTGCCTCCGTGCAGATCGCCACTGGCCTCGCCGGCGATGAGGTACAGGCGTTTCCTCTTCGCCATCAGAACAGGCAGATGACGATGACCGCGGCGTAGACCAGCATGGCGGCGATGACCCCGCGCATGGACCTGTATCGCGCCCCGCGATCGAACCAGAAGAACAGGAAGGCATCGGCGATCAGGCTCAACGACAGGATCGGCGCGCGGTATTCGGCCGTGCCCAGGAACATGTCCTTCACGAAGAACCGCATGTCCAACCAAGGCCGGATCGCCGTAGTGTACATCAAGCCGTAAAGCAGGAAACCGAACACGGGCACGATGAGCCCGAGGATGAAGCCGAGCCGGAAGTCGTCAGCCCGCATGGTCCCAGGTGTTCAGTGCGGCGATCTCGTGGTGCGCGGTCATGTCGAACTGCACGGGCACCACGCTCACGTAACCGTGTCCGGTGGCCCACACATCGGTGTCCTCGCCCTGGTCGTGGCTGGCGAAGCGGCCCTTGAGCCAGTGGTACTCCTTGCCGCTGGGATCGCGGCGTGTTTCGAAGTCGTCCTCCCACACGCCCCAGGCTTGGCGGCAGATGCGAATGCCCTTCAGCGGACCCTCCTGCTCGGGCGGGATGTTGACGTTCAGGCAGGTGCCCCGGGTGATGCCGTTCTTCAGCACGTTGCCCGCCACGGAGCGGATCACGGGCCGCACATGGTCGAACGATGCTTCCAGGCTGTGGTCCATCAGCGAGAAGCCGATGCTCGGAATGCCCTCCATCGCGCCTTCCACGGCCGCGCTCATGGTGCCGCTGTAGAGCACGTTGATGCTGATGTTGCTGCCGTGGTTGACCCCGCTCACCAACAGTGCCGGGCGACCCTTGATGATGTTGTAGACGGCCAGCTTCACGCAATCCACCGGGGTGCCCGTGCAACTGAAGGCCCGGACGCCGTCCATCAGGTGCACCTCGTTCAGGCGCAGGAAATGGTGGATGGTGATGGCGTGCCCCATGGCGCTCTGCGGCTTGTCCGGCGCCACCACCAGCACCTCACCGAAGGCCTTGATCTCCTCCACCAGCACACGGATGCCCGGGGCGAAGATGCCGTCGTCGTTGGTCACCAGGATCAAGGGGCGCTTTTCTTCCATCTCACAGGGCTTGTTCAGCGCGCAAAGCTACCCCGCATGCGCCTCTTGCCGTGAACAGCGGATGCAGCCCCGGATGAGCGGCGCGGAACGTACGATGCAGCCCGGTTCCTTTGCTGCATGACACGCAAGGAGGTCCGCCGGCTGGTCGAGGAACGTTTGTCGTGGGGCTACTCCCGCCAGCAGGTGTTCGATGAGTTGCGGTTGCAGGGAACGGGCCTGAAGGATGCACGCTTGGCCGAGCTCATCCGTTACCGGCCCTCGCTGCAGGCCCGCGAACGCTACGGCCGTCTGAACAACGTATTGCTCGGCCTCATCGTGGCGTACGGGTTGATCCAGCTGCTGCGCCCGTTGCTGGCGGGACCTTGGGAGCAGCCCTCGGCCTATCGCCTGTTGACCATCCTTCCGATCGCCACTGTGTTCCTCGGTTATGCCGTGTACCGCTTCCGCGGAGAAGCCTATACGTGGCTCGCGCTGATCAACCTCTGGAGCAGCTTGGCCATCCTACGCGGCCTCACGCACGTCAAGGACGCCGACCCGGATCCGTGGACCATCGCCAAGCGTGTCCTTTCCTTGGCGATCGCCGGCCTGGCCTTGTACCTCGCCAACCGCCTTTTCCCGCGGCCGAAGAAGGAAAGGGACCCGCTGGGCGAAGGTGCCGTACGCTTCGTGTTCCCACCCGACGGGATCCGCTGATCAGGGCCGGATACCTTCGACCCGTGAACTGGTCCATCCTCATCATCGCCGGTCTGTTCGAGGTCGGCTTCGCCAGCTGTCTGGGCAAGGCCCGGGAGACCACCGGGCATGCGGCGCTCCTCTGGTACACCGGATTCGTGGTGTGCCTCGTGCTGAGCATGCTGCTGCTGATCCAGGCGACCCGCACGCTGCCCCTCGGCACGGCCTACGCGGTGTGGACGGGCATCGGTGCGGTGGGCACGGTGCTGGTCGGTATCCTTTTCTTCAATGAGCCGGCCACGTTCTGGCGCGTGCTGTTCCTCTGCACGCTGGTGGGATCGATCATCGGCCTGAAGGTGGTGACGCACTGAGACCAGGTGCGGTATTGACCACAGAGGCACAGGGGCACGGAGAACACGGGGTCCATGGTCCCGACGACGATGTGCGCTAGTTCGTACCTCCGGTTGCGGCGGGTGCGCATTCACCCTCCGGGGTGCAGGCGGGACCATCGGCGCCGGGCACCTCCTTGAGCACCGGTGCCGGGCGCTCGTTCCACGCTTGCTGCAGCGCACCCAGGAAGTGGTCGCTGGCCTGGGCCCCGCTCACGGCATACTTGTCATCGATCACGAAGAAGGGAACGCCGCGCACGCCGATGCGCTGGGCCTCCTGGATGTCGGAACGAACGGCATCGCCGAAGGCATCACCGGTCCACAACGCTTCGATGTCTCCCTTCATCAGGCCCACCTCCTCTGCCAAGCGCTGCAACGCGGCTTGGTCGGCGATGTCCACCCCCTCCATGAAGTGCGCCTTGAACAACCGTTCCTCGATGGCATCGCCCTTCCCTTTCGTCTTGGCCAGTTGGATCAGGCGGTGCGCGTCGTAGCTGTTCGCCATGACGGCTTTGTCCATGTTGTAGTCCAGCCCCACGGTCTTCGCGCGGTCCACCACGCTTTGCACCATGCCCATGGCCTGCTCCCGTGAACGGCCGTACTTCTTGGCGAGCATCGTGTACATGTCATCGGGGCTGCGCTTGGGAGCGGAGGGGTCGAGCTGGAAGCTCTTCCATTCCACCACGATGCTGTCCTTCGCGGGAAAACGCGAAAGGGCGTTCTCGAACTCGCGTTTGCCGATATAGCAGAACGGACAAAGAACATCGGACCAGATCTGGACCTTCATGATGCGGGGGGTGTCGGGTGAAGCAACGTCCGTCGACGGACCCTGCGCCTTGGATGATGAGCAGGCCGTACCGGAGAACAAGGCAGCGAACAACCCTGCGCGCATGCCGATCGGTGCCATCCACTTCATCGGGCACAAAAGTACCCCGGGCATCAGGGAGCTTCCGGTTCCCTCGGGGATAGCGGGCGGTTCGTAATGGACCGTTGCCCGTGGTCAGGTCAGCGATCCGGCCTGTTCTGCGGACGCAGCACAGCGACAACCGGGACTGAACGCTCAAAGCACCATCACCTCCGTCCGGCGGTTCAACGCCCGGCCTTCGTCCGTGCTGTTCGGTGCCACCGGCTTGGTTTCGCCATAGCCTTTGGCCGAGATGCGCGCAGCATCGATGCCTTGGCCGATCAGGTGATCGCGGACCGCGTTCGCCCGCTGTTCGCTCAACTTGAGGTTGGCCGCATCCGCACCGACATCATCCGTGTGGCCGCCCACTTCGATGCGGAGCGCTGGACTCCGGCGCAACACGTCCAGCAGCTTGTCCAATTCCACATTGCTCTGGGGCAGCAGTTCGTAGCTGGCCGTGGTGAAGAAGATGTTGCGCAGCGCAATGGTGCTTCCGGCCTGGATCGGCTCCAGGCGCACGTCCAAGCTGATCGGTTCCAGCGGTGCATCGGCCGCCACGCTGTAGTTGCCGCTGTGGAAGAGGTAGCCCTCGGCACCCGCATTCAACGCATAGTCGCGCCCACGCGGCAGGCAGACGAGGAATCCGCCGGTGCTCGGATCGCTGTAGGCCGCCGTGGCCAACTTCCCGCTCTTCAGATCGAAGAGCTCCACATCGGCTTCGACCGCCTTGCCGGTGACCTTGTCGGTGACCCGCCCGCGGATGTAGCTCACCGGTGTAGCACGCGCGGCTTCCGGTAGTTCGAACGCATACAGGTCCAGGTCGCCGAAGCCGCCTTCCCGATCGCTGGCGAAGTACGCGA
This sequence comes from Flavobacteriales bacterium, assembly GCA_036405935.1. GTDB lineage: Bacteria > Bacteroidota > Bacteroidia > Flavobacteriales_F > PHOS-HE28 > PHOS-HE28. Next base: position 339 of record DASWWQ010000167.1, on the reverse strand, counting down.
TACGGCCGTCAGCTCCCACGAGCAGGCTGTTCTCATCAGCGCCCGAGTTGATCGGATGGCCCAGGTTCTCCGCCGGCCCCCATTCCCCGTTCTCCTGGAGGCGACTGACGAAGATGTCCAACCCGCCCATGCCGGGATGACCATTGCTGCTGAAGTACAAGGTGCGGCCATCCGGATGGATCTGCACGCTCTCTTCCTGGTAGGGTGTATTGACGTTGGGCCCCAGCTTCTCAGGCTTGCTCCAAGCTCCGGCATCCCCCAGTCGGCTGACATAGATATCCATGCTCCGGATACCGTCCTGTGCCTGTGCCCCCCGTACGAAGTACAGCGTACGACCGT
>DASWWQ010000166.1:0-3496 GCA_036405935.1 Flavobacteriales bacterium | reverse complement strand
CCATCCAGGCCTTCGTCTATGCCTTCACTTTCCTGGGCGGCGTGTTCGCGGACAAGATCCTGGGCTTCCAGAAGTCGCTGTTCTGGGGCGCCACGTTGATGATCATCGGTGGTTTCGTGATCGCCTTGGCACCGCGGGACCTGTTCTACATCGGCATCTGCTTCAACATCATCGGAACGGGCTTCTTCAAGCCCAACATCAGCACCATGGTGGGCCAGTTGTACCACGACGGGGATGCGCGTCGCGATGCCGGCTTCGGCCTGTTCTACATGGGCATCAACATCGGGGCGTTCCTCGGTGGGCTGCTGATGGTCTGGGTGGGCAAATCCTACTCTTGGCGGGCGGCCTTCGCCCTCGTTGGGGTGGTGATGATCATCAGCCTGATCAACTTCGCTTTCCGCCGGAAGTCGCTCGGTCCCATCGGCCTCTCGCCGCTGCATCCCGACATGCCTGCGAACAAGCGCAGGGCCTATGAGTGGGGCACCTACATCGGCTCCCTCGCCGTGGTGCCCTTGATCCTGCTGATGGTGACGAACACGGCCTATACGGATCTCTTCATGTACATCGTGGGCCCGCTGACCCTGGTCTACCTGGCCTGGGAGATGCGCAGCTTCAGCCGGGAGGAGAACATGAAGCTGGGCGCGGCCCTGGTCTTCATCTTCTTCAGCATCTTCTTCTGGGCCTTCTTCGAGCAGAGCGGCGGCTCGCTGAGCCTGTTCGCGCTGAACAACCTGCGTCCGAGCCTCTTCGGGATACCGGTGGACCCCAACAGCGTGAACAACGCAGCGAACTCGCTCTTCGTGATCGCCTTCAGTGCGTTGGCCGGACTGCTTTGGCTGTGGTTGAGCAAACGTCGCGCGGAGCCGAACAGTGTGGTGAAGTTCGGCCTGAGCTTCCTCTTCCTCGGTGGTGGCTTCTACATCTTCAAGAGCACCTTGGGCTTGGCCGACCCGGATGGAATCACCAGCACGGAGGTCTTCACCTTCGCTTGGTTCGTGATCACCTTCGGGGAGCTGTGCCTGTCCCCGATCGGTCTTTCCTTGATGACCAAGCTCTCGCCTGTGCGGATCCAAGGCCTGATGATGGGCATGTGGTTCCTGGCCAGTGCCTATGGCCAGTACGCCGCCGGGCTGCTCGGTGCAGGCATGAGCTCCGAGGATCCCCAGGCAACGAACTACGACAAGCTCGTGCTCTATACCGATGGCTACGGGCAGCTCGGGCTGTACGCCCTGATCTCCGGTGCGGTCCTCATCCTGATCTCGCCCTTGGTCCGCAAGTTGATGCGCGAAGTCCACTGATCCATCCTCCATGCGCCTTCTTCTTCCCACGTTCCTCCTGGCTCCCCTCTTCGCTATCGCCCAGGACCACAGCACCTCCAAGGTGCATTGGGTGAGCATCGAAGAAGCCCAGGCCGCGGCGGCCAAGGACGGCAAACCGCTGCTGATCGACATGTGGACGCCTTGGTGCGGCTGGTGCAGGAAGATGGATGCGGCCACGTTCAACGATGAGCGGACCGCGGCCTTCATCAATGCCAACTTCCATGCGGTGTCGTTCAATGCCGAAGGCGGTGACACCATCACCTTCAACGGCACCGTGCTGACCAATCCGGATTACAGACCCGAGAACGCGCGAGGCCGTAACGGCACCCATCAATTCGCCCAAGGCACGGCCGTGGTGAACGGGGGCATCGGCTATCCCACCATCGTTTACATCACCGCCAAGGGTGAACTGATCGGCCCGGACCAAGGCTACAAGAGCCCGGAGGACATCGAGGTGGTCCTGAACTACGTGAGTTCGGGTTCCTACACCACCGTTCCCTTGGCCGACTACAAGGCCACGTTCCAAAGTGCCCCGAAGTAGTATCGCGAAGCGGCGGCTTTCCCATTTCCGATGCATCCGCGCAGGCGGCAGCCTCAGGCTTCCTGTACCTTCACGGCACGAACCTTGAAGAACGGCCGCCGTTCAAAACGCCATGCGCCACCTCCTCTCCTGCCTCGCCCTGCTGTCCATCGCCTTCACCGCCACGGCCCAGGACCATGCCAACGACAAGGTGAAATGGGTGTCGCTGGAGGCCGCCCAAGCCGCCGCGAAGAAGGACGGCAAGCCCCTGCTCATCGACGTGTACACGAAATGGTGCGGCCCCTGCAAGATGTTGGCCGCACAGACCTTCAACGACGAGCAGATCGCGGCATACATCAACGCCAATTTCCACCCGGTGAAGTTCGATGCCGAGGGACCCGACGAGGTGACCTACAACGGCAAGAAGTACGGCAACCCGAGCTACAACCCGGCCGGCGGCGTTCGGAACAGCATGCACCAGTTGACGAGCGCCATCGCTCCGAGCAATGGCCGCATCGCCTACCCAACCGTGGTCTACATGGACAAGGACGGCAAGGTGCTGGCCCCGGTGCAAGGCTTCTGGACCGCCGAACAGATCGAACCGCTGCTCAACTATTTCGCCACGGGCGAATACCTCAAGGGCATCGAGTTCGATACGTATCGGGCCACGTTCAAGAGCAAACGCAAACCGGCCACGGCCACGCCCTAGGCCGCACGCACGGTCCCGCCGATCGCCTCGGACCTACATTTGGTGCCGCCCATGCGCCACCTCGCCCTGCTCTTCCTGGCCCTTCCTTTCAGCCTGTCCGCCCAGCTGCAGAACTGGAACCCGGATCCGTACCGCACGGACAGCGCGCTCATCTTCCGCGACGATCTGGACTACTACCTCAACGGCTACAGCAAGGAGGAGATCCAGGCCATGCGCAAGCAGGTGAGCATCTGGCGGATGAACTGGGACAAGGTGATCAAGGCCACCATCGACGACATCCGCAGCTACAGTGAGGGCAACGGAATGGACGTTCGTACCCACGACTTCACCTTGGTGGACGCCCGTACCGGTCTGCCCTATCACCTCCAAGGCCGCACAGGCCGCATCCGCGCCTTCATGTTCGGCAGCCTGACCAATCCGCCAGCGCGCATGCAACTGCCCTACTGGGACCGCCTGCGCACGAAGTACGACACCTCCAAGGTGGACCTGCTGGTGATCTACGGCAAGGAACTGCACCCCGGGGACAAGAAGGAGTACAAGAACTATCCTGCGCCGAAGAGCGAATACGAGAAGGTGGCCTATGCCAAGGAATTCGCGCAGCTGACCAAGCTCCCCGTGCTCGTGGACGGACTGAACAACGCCACGTTGGAGCAGTACGGCAAAGTGCCCAACGGAGCCTATGTGGTGGATGCCGATGGCCGTCTGATCTTCCGGGGCACTTGGGCCGATAGCCGCAAGGTGGAGCACATCATCGATACAGTGCTGAAGTGGTATGCGGAGGGCCGTCCGCCGGCAGCGAAAGCCAACTGAACGCGAAAGGATCCGGAATAGGACATCCGGCCCTTTCTTGCCAAGCGTGACCTGCGGGGGGCCAAGAGTGAAGGCGCTTGATCCGGGGGCACTTTCGCCTTCATGTCCGTGTTGATGAACGGAACTGCAGCTTTCCGC
>DASWWQ010000165.1:0-6699 GCA_036405935.1 Flavobacteriales bacterium | reverse complement strand
CACGTTCGGCACCTCGGGCTTGATGTTCATGCCGAGCTGCGCGTTGCAGAACTTCACCAGATTGGGCACCGCCGTGGGGTTGCCGTACCAGTCGCCGCCGCCGTTGTACTTGAGCACGGCCAATTGGTAGGTGCCTTGTGCGGAGCATGTGCTCATGTGGACATGTGTCCATGCCATCACTGCCAGCACCAAGGCGCTCTTTTTCAACATGGCACGAAGTTATCGCTGCTGCGCGAAGCTCATCCACGTGCAACCGGCCAGGGCGGCGGTCTCCGTGCGCAAACGGGCTGCTCCGAGGCTCACCGCCCGGAAACCCTTCGAGCGGAGCAGCTCCGCCTCTTCAGCGGTGAAGTCGCCTTCGGGTCCGATCAACAACAGCGCATCCTGTCCGGGATCGTACAACTCGGTGAAGGGCGTATGCTCGCCTTCGCACCAGCCGAAGAAACGCTGGGGTGCTTCGTTCCGTGCGATCGTTTCCAGAGGCGTCTGCGCATCCAACTGCGGCAGCCACTTGCGTTGGCTCTGCTTCATCGCGCTGATCAACAGCCGTTCCATCCGATCATGCCGCAGCTTGTCGCGTTCCGTGCGCTTGCTGGTCAGGGGTGTGATCCGGTCCACACCGATCTCCGTGGCCTTTTCCAGGAACCACTCGTAGCGGTCCATCTGCTTGGTCGGGGCCACGGCGATGTGGATGCGTGCCGCGCGTTCCGCAGGGAAGTGCTCGCGTGAAAGCATGCGTGCGACGCAGCGCTTCTTCGCTACCTCGATCAGTTCAGCGCTGGCCGAGGTGCCCTTGCCGTCCAGCAGTCCCACCACGCTGCCCACACCCAAGCGGAGCACACCGGTGGCGTGGTGCGCCTCCTCCTCGGGAAGCTCCACGAGTTCCGTGGCGAGGTCCGCACAATGGAAGAGGTGCATGGCCACGAAGATCGGATCCTACCGGCCTTGCTGCTTCACGAAGTCCAGCTTCCAGAAATGGAAATCGGGACTGTGCAGGTCCACCTTGAAACCGGTGACGTGGTGGTCCGCATCGAAGGCGAAGGTGATGTAACCCGGTTCCAGGAACGGATCCGCATGCTGCCACTCGAAGGTGTCGTAATGCCAATGTCCCAAGGTGCCGGTGAAGAGTTCCGGAGCAGGTACGAAGGACAATACGAGCTGCCCGTTCTTCTCGGTGATGGTGGCATCGCCGTAGATCTTGTCCGTATAGGTGCCGGTATAGTCGGAAGGTGGCAGTGAGGGCTTGGTCTTCAGCACATGGGCGCTTTGCCGGGCGGCCACCCGTTGGGCTTCGCGCTCCTGGCGTTTGGCCACCCGCGGCAACATGTTCGCCACCGGATCCAGCTTGCCGTCGCCGAGGTAGAGGTTCAGGATCCTGTTCGTTGCGGCGAAGACCGCGCTGGTCTCCCCGTTGCCCAGTGCGATCACGGCCAGGTCCTTTCCGGGTACCACGGCATGATTGAGAACGAAGCCCGGCATGCCCCCGCTATGCGTGATCACCTGGTTGCCGTACGCCTCGTTGATGAACCAGCCCAATCCGGCCGACTCGTCGCCCATGGCCAGATGCGCGGAGGTGATCATTTCATAGGTCTCCGGCTGCAGGAAGGCCTTGCCGTTCGCCTTTCCCTCATCGGCCCACATGGCGTCCCACTTCGCCAGATCGTTCACGCTGCTGATGACACCGCAGGCTCCATCGGCTCCTTCCAGCGCTTGGTAGGGCATGGTCCGCAACGGCGCCTTCGGATTCTGCCCTTTCCGCACATGGGGCAGGGCCACATCGGTCATCGCGGCCACATCGCTGCTCTGCACACGGCTCCGTTCCATGCCCAGCGGTTGGAAGATGCGGGTGGTGATGAACCGATCGTAGGGCATGCCGCTCACCTTCTCGATCAGTTGGGCGGCGGCGATGAACATCAGGTTGCTGTAGCCGAACTCGTCCCGGAACGGCAGGGTCATCGGCTCCTGGGCGTGGCGGCGCAGGATCTCCTGCTGGTCGTAATGCGTGCCGTACCAGAGCAGGTCGCCATCGAAGGTGATCCAGCCGCTCCGATGGCAGAGCAGGTCCTTCACCAGGAACTGTTCGGTTACATAGGGTAGGGGCGTGGCGAATTCCGGCATGTGGATGCGCACGGCGTCGTTCCAGTCCAGCTTTCCTTCATCCACGAGCAGTCCGATGGCGCAGGCCGTGAAGGCCTTGCTGATGCTGGCGCAGTAGAAGAGCGAGTTCGGTGTAACGGCTTCGGGCTTGGCGATGTCGAGCTTGCCGTAGCCCTTGCTCCAGATCAATCGTCCGTCCTTCACGATGCCTACGGCGAGCCCCGGCTGCTCGAAGGCCTTCAAGGAGCGGCCGAGGTAGGCATCGAGCGAATCGAGGTTCGGCGTGTTCTGGGCGGAGCAGATCGCCATGGCCGAGGTGGCCAGCACAAGATGGAGGGAGCGGGAAAGCATGTTGCGAAGATGGGTCGTGGTCCGCTATCGCTACTCCTCGGAGCCCGTCCCCATGTTCATCTCCCCTTCAGGAGACTTCTTGGAGCCCTTCAACGAAGTGGTGTCGCTGATGCCCCCGAGCACTTCGAGGTTGATCCCGTCGCTGAGGCCGGTCTTGATGTGGGTACGCTTCCAGGCCTCGCCGTTCTTCACCTCCACGAAGGCGCTATCGCCCTTGCCGTTGAAGCTGACCACGCTCTCGGGCACGGTGAGCACGCTGTCGCGGCGGTCGAGCACGATGTCCGCATTGGCGCTGTAGCCGCTGCGCAACTTCTCGCCCTCCTTCAGCTTCACCGCCGCCCGGATCTCGAACTGGATGGCCCCGTTCTCCTCCACCCCCTTGGGCGCGATGTATTCCAGTTCCGCATCCCACTTGGATCCTTCGATGGCGCCCACGGTCAGTACCACGGGCATGCCCAGCTTCACCTTGCCCACCTCGCTTTCATCCACCTTTCCTTGGAAGATGAGGTCGCCCATATCGGCGATGCTGGCGATGGTGGTGCCTTCATTGAAATTGTTGCGTTCGATCACGCTGTTGCCCTCCTTCACGGGTACGTCCAGCACCATGCCGGTGATGGTGCTGCGCACCACCGTATTGCCCGCGCTGTTGTTGCTCACGCCATCCCGCACCACCTTCAGTGCCTCCTCGGCGGCGCTGAGTTCCTGTTGGGCGGTACGCAGGGCGACGTCGTATCCCTGCATCTCACTGGCGCTGATCACGCCTTTGTCCGCCAACGGCTTGTTACGGTCGTAGTTCATCCGGGCGTTGCTGACGCCGATGCCCGCGGAGCTCACACGCTGTTCCGCTTGGCTGAGACTGAGCATGTCGGGAACGATCTGGATCTTCACCAAGGGGTCGCCTTTCTTCACATGGTCGCCGGCTTCCACGTACATCTCACGGATGATGCCGCTGACCACGGGCTTGATCAGGATCTCCTTGCGGGGCACGATGCTGCCGTTCGCCACGGTCTTCTTCACCACATCCACCTTCTTGGGCTTCTCCACCTTGAACTCGTCCGGCTTCTTCATGGATTTGCCCACCAGGAAGACCATCAGCCAGATGAACAGGAGGCCGAGGCCGATCAACAGGGCGATCTTCAGTATGCGTTTCATGGTCGTTGTTGTTGCCGGTGTCCCGGTCCTTTTCTAATCCGCTCGCAATGCATCCACCGCCTTGATGCGCAAGGCACGCACGGCCGGCAGCAGTCCGGCCAACAATCCGAAGACGAGCAGCACCGCGAAGGCCACGATGGCCACCACGATGTTGACACTGGGATCCTTCAGGAAATCGCTGTCGCCGAAGGCCGCCCGGATGCCTTCCAGCACCCCCACGCCCGCGAGCAGGCCGAAGTAGCCGGCCACGAAGATCAAGGTCAGGGCCTCCTGCACGATCTGGCCGGTGATCGCGCGCGGCGTGGCGCCCAGGCTGCGGCGTATGCCGATCTCCTTCGTTCGTTCCTTGATGCTCACCAGCATGATGTTGCCGATGCCGATCACCCCCGCGATCAAGGAGAACACGCCCACGAACCAGCTCAGTCCCGCGATACCGATGAACAGCCCGTTCATGCGGTTGTAGAACTCCTGCATGTTCCAACTGCCGAAGGCGCTCTCGTCGGTGGGATCCACCTTGTGCTTGCGGGCCATGAGCGCGCGGATCTCCTTCTCCACGCGGGCCACGTCCACCCCGGGCTTGGCCACGATGGTGAACCAATGCACCTGGTTGATGCTGTTGAACGCCTTCTGGAAGGTGGTGAACGGCACGTAGATCTTGGCGTCCGGATTGTCACCCATCTCCGCGCTGCTCTTCTTCTTCGATACGCCCACCACCTGGAAGTACACGCCGTTGATCTTGATGTACCGGCCGATGGGATCCTCCTTGTCGAAGAGCTGCTTCACCACATCGAGACCGATCACGGCCACCTTCCGTTCCTGGGCCAGGTCGCTGGAGTTGAGGAAGCGGCCCTGCGGGATGTTCACGGCCTCCACGGTGATCACCTCGGGTTCGCTTCCGTACACCGAGAAGGCGCCGGTCTTGCCCCCGTAGCTCACATTGTTGCCTTCGGACCAGCCCCCCAGTTGCAGTTGCGGCGAGCACACTTCGATGCCCGATACGTTGCGACGGATGATGCCGATGTCCTCGTTGTCGAAGTTGAAGAAGCGGCCCTGCTTGAAACCCGCGTAGGGCTTCGTGGTGGGCATGGTCCAGATGAAGCAGCTGTTGGTGGCGAAGCCCTCGAAACCGCCGAGCACCGCGTTCTGCAGGCCCTTGCCCATGCCGAGCATCACCACGAGCATGAAGATGCCCCAGCCCACACCGAACATGGTGAGGAAGCTGCGGAGCTTGTTGCGGCTCAGCGTCTGCCAGATCTCCCCCCAGCGGTCCCTATCGAACATGGCCATGTCGTGTTGTACCGCAGCGGCGCCGGGGCACGGCCGATGCGATCGGGTTCGAGGGGATGGACCGATGCGCTTCCCGTTGCGGGTCCGGACCGATGGGGACCCCCATGCGGCCGTGCGCCTGCGTGCCTCGGAGATGGATGGTCCTCATTCCTCGCGAAGTGCTTCGATGGGACGGATGCGGGCCGCGCGGCGTGCCGGGAAATAGCCGGCCAACGCACCGGCCAGGATCAAGGCGGTCAGGGCCTTCACCGCCACCCCGATGTCCACCGTCGGGTCGCGGAAGAACTCGCTTCCGGGGATCAGGCTGGCCAGGCCTTCGAGCAACAGGACACCGGCCGCCAGACCGAGGAAACCGAACAAGGTGGTCACGAACAGGGCCTCCAGCAGCACCTGGCCGATCACGTTGGCGGGTGTGGCCCCGAGCGCTTTGCGGATGCCGATCTCCTTGGTGCGTTCCTGCACCACGATCAACATGATGTTCCCGATGCCCACGATGCCCGCGATCAGGCTGCCGATGCCCACGAACCAGCCGAAGAGGGTGATGCCCGTGAACACCCCACCGATCATGCCCACGTTCTCCACGTTGTTGTTCACCCACAGGGCCCGTTCATCCGTGGGGTCGAAGTTGTGGCGCCGGGCCAGCGTATGCACCGCGCGTTGCTGCGCGCGCTGCGCACCGGCCACGCTCGCATCGGCGAAGGTGAAGAGGATGTCATCCACGATGCCCTTGGCGTTGAACACGGTCTGCGCCACGCTCAGGGGCACGTATACCGCGCTGCGCTGGCCCTGCTCGGGACCGCCGGTCTCATAGTCGTACAGGCCCACCACTTGGAAGGGGATGCCGTTCACGTTCACCCATTCACCGAGCGGGTCCTTTTCCTTGAAGAGCTCTTTTCGCGCGTCCTGGGCGATCACCATCACCTTGCGCGCACCTTCCTGGTCCAGTTCATTGATGAAGCGACCGGACACCATCACCTGGTGCTCCATCTTCTGCCATTCGGGTTGCACGCCACGCACGCCGTAGCTGCCGTACTGCTTGCCGTACTGCAATTGTGTATTACCGCGCCAGACCCGGTACTGGCCACTGATGTGCTGGATCCCGGGCACCGCACTGCGCAAGGCGTCGATATCCCCCTCTTCCAGTTCGATGGGCCGGTTGCTCGGAAGACCGTTCCATGGCTTGCTCGTCTCGTTGCCCCAGATGTGGATGCTGTTGGTGGCCGAGTTGCGGAAGTTGTACATGAAGCCCTTGCTCAGGCCGCCGCTGGCACCCAGCAGGATGATCAACATGAAGATGCCCCACGACACGGCGAAGCCCGTGAGCACCGCCCTCAGCTTGTTCTTGCCGATGCTCTCGAAGACCTCGCCCCATTTCTCCCTATCGAACATCGCTCAGCAGGGTTGCGGGATCCATGTGGGCGTTCTCGATCAGGCCGTCGCGCAGGTAGATCACGCGCTGGGTGGCGGCGGCCACGGCCCGCTCGTGGGTCACGATCACCACCGTCATGCCCAGGTCCTTGTTCACGCTGGTGAGCAGGGCCATCACCTCTTCGCTCGTGCGGCTGTCCAAGGCGCCCGTGGGTTCATCGGCCAGGATGATCTTGGGATCGCTGATCAGGGCACGGGCGATGGCCACGCGCTGTTTCTGGCCACCGCTCATCTCGTTGGGCATGTGCTTGGCCCACTCGCGCAGGCCCACCTTCTCCAGCATCGCCAAGGCCAGGTCGTTGCGCTTGCGGCGCGATACCCCTTGGTAGTACAGCGGGAGTGCCACGTTCTCCATGGCGTTCTTGAAGCTGATCAGGTTGAAGC
>DASWWQ010000164.1:0-6508 GCA_036405935.1 Flavobacteriales bacterium | reverse complement strand
GGTTGGATCAACTGTGATCGCTTCTATGACGTACCGGCGCGCGAGAAGGTGCAGGTGATCACCGAAGGGCCGAGCCCGGTGAACACGGAGACCTTCCTGATCTTCACGAACATCGCCAGTGTGATGCGGATGGAACGCACGGAAAGCGGACGTTTCATCTCGCCGGCGGTCTCGCGCAACGAACCGGCCGTGCTCTTCTCCTACACCGTGATCGATGGTCGTCCACACCTCTGCCACCAGGTGCTGGCGAAGGGGGTGAAGCCGAAACTGGAATTCGAACCCAGCAGGTTCAGCGTTATCTCGAAGCTCTTGACCACCTATGGCGGTTCGTGATCCCTTCGGAGCTTAATCCTCCTTCTTCACCCACGCCTGGACCATGCGTAGCTGGCCGTAGGAGAAGGTGGAACTGAAGTTGCTGCGGGCGTCGTTCAGGTTCTTGTCCGGATGGTCCTGCATCCAGGTCGCGATGGTGTCCCGGTCCTGCGCAGGCATCAAGGTGTCGATGTCCAGGATCCCCTCCGCGATGCCGCGCGCCGCATGGCCTTCGATCGTGCTCAACGACATGGACCGTTCGGTGGCGATGTCCTGCAGCGACTTCCCTTCCTTGATCGCCACATAGGTCTTCAGGTAGGTCTCGCCCTTGATCTTCGGTTCCTTCTTGGCCTTCCGGTCGCGTTGCAGTCCTTCCGCCTCGGGCACTTCCCATTCCTCGCTGCGGCGTTTGCGACCGCTCTTCCGGGTGCTGGCCGGCGCGTGTTCCTCGGCCCAGGAGCGGATGGAGTCCACCAAGGCGGTGCGCTGCTGGGCCAGGACCTGGTCCTGTTCCGGCAGGCGGGTGACCTCTTCGCCATTGAGGATGCAAGTGGTGATGTGCGCGGCCTTCGTGATCATGCCGATCTTCTTCACCAGCATGCCATCGATCTCGCGCAAGCCGTCCGCATATTGTTTGGTGCGGCTCAGCTGTTCCACCAAGGCGAGGTGCTGCAGCAATTCCTTCATGCGTTCGCGCAGCAGGTTGCCGTAGTAGTCGGCGCCCTTGGCGATGCGCTCCAGCAGGGCGGCCCGTTCATTCGCCATCAGCAATCGGAGCAATTGGCCTTGGAACTTGCGCGTGTTCTCCTCCTCGGCGCGCAGCCTTTCCTGGAGCAGGCCCAATGCCGTGCGCATGCCAGGGTCGTCGAACTCCGCGTTCTCGGGGTGGTCGCGCTGCAGGTATTCCACGCGCTTCAGCAGGTCACCGAGGTCGAAGGTGCTGGAGAGCACGGCACGTAGATAGTGCTGTTGCTGCTCCTTCAGTTGTTCGGGAAGCGGTTGTTGCGCGTGGCGTGCCGCGCTGAAGGCGACCACGTCCCGGTCGGTGCTCACCACGCCCGGCTCGATGCGCGTGCGCAGGATCAGACCCTGCAGGGAGCGCAGGCGCGAGAGCGCCACGTACACCTGCCCGGGTGCAAAGGCCTGTCCCACATCGATGATGGCCTTGTCGAAGGTGAGGCCCTGGCTCTTGTGCACGGTGATGGCCCAGGCCAGTTTCACCGGGTATTGTGCGAAGGTGCCGAGCATCTGCTCCTCCTGCTCCTTGGTCACGGGATCCACCACGTAACGCTTGTTCTCCCACCGCTCGCGCTTCAGCTTGTAGGGACGGTCATCGTCGAGCATGCGAACCTCCACACCGTCCTTGCCCACGTGCGTCACGCGCGCGAGCTTGCCGTTGAAGTACATCTTCTCCGCATCGTTCCGGGTGAACATCACCTGTGCGCCTTCCTTCAGCACCAGGTGCCGCAGCACGGGATACATGCTCTCGGGGAAGTCCCCTTCGATCTCCGCCTCGTAGGTGCGCGCGGCGCCGGACAAGGCCTTCAGCGCTCGCTCGTTGATGTCGTCCGCGGTACGGTTGTGCGTGGTGAGGGTGATGATGCCCTCGGTCTCCTTTTCAGTGAGTGTCGGCCGGTAGTGGGTATTGAGTTGCGCGATGTCCTCGGCGGTCACCTGGTCCTCCCGGAGGTTGTTGAGGATGCGGATGAACCCCTCGTCCTGCTGGCGGAAGATCTTGTCGAGCTCGATGTGCGCATAGCCGCTCTGCTTCAGGGCATGCGACTCGAAGAAGTGCATGCTCGTGTACCAACGGCGCAACGTGTTCCATTCGCTGTCCTTCACCACGGGTGGTAGCTGGTAGAGGTCGCCGATGAAGAGCACCTGCACACCTCCGAAGGGGCGGTCGTAACGCTGGCGTACGCTGCGCATCCGGTGGTCGATGGCATCCAGCAGGTCGGCCCGGAGCATGCTCACTTCGTCGATGATCAACAGGTCCACGGCGCGCAGGACGTTGCGCCGCAGCGCGTTCAACGGATGGCGGCGCGTGAGGGTGTCGCGATCATGGAAGCTACCGTAGGCATCGATGTCCGCGGGCAGTTGCCGCTCGGGGATGAAGGCCCCGAAGGGCAGCAGGAACTGGCTGTGGATGGTAACGCCTCCTGCGTTCAAGGCGGCTATCCCGGTGGGTGCCAGGATGACGAACCGTTTGTGCGTGCTGGCGGCCAGCTTCCGGAGAAAAGTGGTCTTGCCCGTGCCGGCCTTACCGGTGAGGAAGATGTTCCGGTCGGTGCTGTTGACGAAGCGGCCGGCGAGTGCCGCCATTTCGGTTTCGATGTGGTCCATGGATCGAAGGGTGAGGGGTGAAGGAGGAGCTGTGAGGTATGAAGTGGCGCCACCTCACACCTCAGCTCTCAGCCTTCGGCCTTCACACTTCCGCGAAGTTGATGAAAGCGCCTTTGACCGGGCTGGGTGAGGTGGCCGCGTTCCTTCAGCTTCGGGGTGGGCTTCTTCGCTCCGCCTTGCGCACGGCTTCCGTGAAAATGGCGACCAGCTCGTTCCCTTCGTTCCGGGCTTCCCGAACAACCGTGCTTTGTGGGTGAAGATCGGATCCCTGGATCATGCGGAGATTCACCCAGGTCTCCCGGAGTTCCTTGAGGACCACCTTGATCTTGTGGGTGAAGTCCCGATGACTTTCCGCTGCTCGGGCCTCGGCATAGTTCAGTGCGGGCGAGGTGCCGGATCGGAGCAGTTGCCCCGCCAAATGGGTGCCCGCAGGTGTGCGGGGCATTCCTTCACTGGTCCGGATGATCCGGATCCCGAATTGGATCAAGCGCTCCTCTAGGTTCTGTTTGTTCGATCCTTCATTGCTGTTCGACTTGTCCACTTCACCAGACATCGGTTCAAATTCAACGATACGGCTCCGGTCGTCACTGACGCCAAAAGCGTCACCGGCACGAAGACAAGATAGGAACGGATGAAAATGTGAAGATCGAGGGACGAAAGCTGAAGGGTGGAGCATCAGCACTTCAACCTTCACACTTCACACTTCACACTTCAACCTTCAGCCTTCACACCTCAACCTGCATCCTTCACACTTCCCCTAGTCCCGGAATACCTGGATCCGCGCATCGGCCTCCACCAGGTCCGTGAACTTGCCGGTGTAGCGGGTGGCGCGCACGATGTGGTTGTCGATCCAGTGGTAGTTGCCGCCGCGCGGCTTGCCGAAGATGATGCCGTGGTACTTGAAGCCGTGCTTCGCCAGCCAGCGCTCCGTCACCGGACGATGGGCCTCCGTCCGCGAGGTGAAGAAGTAGATCACGTGGCCCTCAGCGTACCAATGGTTGCACCGCTCCAAGGCATCGGGGAACACCGCCGCATCCTCCATGCGCTCGGGCTCCTCGTTCGGGATGTCCTCGCTGATGGTGCCGTCGATGTCGATCAGGAAGTTCTTGATGTGTTCGGGGAGCACCGGGCTCACCTTCCTGCCCTGATCGAAGGCTTCGTGAAGTTGCTGTTCCATGGCGGTATGGCCACGAAGGTATCGGCCGCGATCGAACGCCTCGGTATCGGACACCCTGGATCGGTGACGACCTTTGTACCATGCAGTGGATACCCTTGACAGCACCCGAACAACTGGCGGAAGTGGACGCAGCTTCACAAGCGGGTGCTGTGCTGCTCTTCAAGCACAGCACCTCGTGCGGGATCAGCCGCATGGCGCTGGACCGCTTGGAGCGGGCGTGGCGCTCGCCGAACGAGGCCCCGATGCCGGCCTACTTCATCGATCTGTGGCGGCACCGCGACGTCTCCAACGCGGTGGAACTGCGGTACGGCATCGGACACGAGTCGCCGCAGGCGCTGGTGATCGCTCAAGGCCGCTGCGTGTTCGATGCTTCGCACTCCGCGATCCGCCCCGAGGAGCTGCAAGGCATGGGCACTTCAAGCTGAACCCCAATGGCCGAGCACACGACCAACTATACCGATACGTTCATCGCCGTTTCCGAGGATTGCCCTGTGGACCAGGCCGAAGTGCCCGCTTCCAAGGCTTCGCCTTCCGTGGCGGAAATGCAGTTCAAGCTGCTGCACGACCATCCCTACCGGTTCACGTCGGATGATCTGCTGTTCGCCGTGCATGCCGAACGCAACGGTATCCCGGAGAGCGAGCGGAAGGAGGCGCGCGCCCTCTTCTTCAGCAAGGGTCAGGCCTGCATGCGGGCCAGTCCGCTCACCAAGCGATATGGGTTCGGCATCCACAACGATGCGCAAGGACGTATCGCCCTGGTTCCCTTGGGGACCAAGGAGTACGATCGTTTCAGCCGGGACAAGCAGCTGAAGCAGGTGCGGGGAATGCGCTCGAAGCGCTCCTGAGCCCGGTCATCTTTCCAGCATCCCTTGTACGTAGCGGACCCATTCATCCTCGGGGATGCCGTCATCCAGGAAGTGATCGGGCTGGATACCCCGGTCGTCGATGATCAGGTCCGGCGTGCGGTAGCTGCGGCTCATGGCATAGGCCAACGCGAAGAGTCCGCTCGGGGAATCCACTTCGTTCAGGTTGCTCACGTCGATGGCCCCGCGGGTGGGCCTTCCGAAGAGCTTGACCTTCCAGCTGGTGCGGGCTTCCAGCAGGAACTGCTCATCGGTGCTGCCGTTGCCGCCGTTGCAGAGGATGGCCACCCGTTGTGGCATCGCGGAAGGCGTGAAGCTGCTGTCCACCTGCACCCGCCGACCTTGCCCATCGCGGGGAACGAAGGTTCCGGGATGTTGGCGCAACCGATCGGCGAAGCGCACCAGGTCGTTGGCGCTGGCCGTATCATTCGGGTAGAAGCGTGCATACCCCGCATAGGCGTCGGCGTTGAGGGGGGTGGCGCGAACGGCGATGCCCATGCCGCGGATCGGAGCGGTGTAGAGGTAGGGCATCAATCCGGCATAGGCGGCATCGCCACCACCGGTACCGTTGCGGATGTCGATGATGAGGTTCGGAAGGCTCCGGATGGCCTTGTCGTTCGCGGCCAGCATGCTGTCGATGGCGGCCTTGGCATCCATGGCGAAGGAAGGGATCCGCAAGTACATCGTTCGTTCACCCAAGGCGAGTGCGAAGAGGTCGGATCCGCTGTTGAGGGCGAACCGGATGGAGTCGAGGGGGCTCAACCGCGTCGGTGGATACTCGCGCTTCCACAGGCCGAAGAGATCGAGCAAGGCGCCCTCGCTGCCGCCAACGAGGTTCGCGGTGACCGGCATCGGGTATCGCGCGGTCACGAATTCATCCCACCAGGTCTGCGTCACATAGATCGTTCCGTTGAGCGTATCGTTGTTCGGTGCAAAGTCCAGCGTGGCCCGCACGTCCTTGGGCTTCCAGTGTTCATCGTTCGAACGAAGCACCACTACGTCCAGACCGTTGCGCTTCTTCGCGCGCACGATCGCCAGGCGCGTGGTGCCTCCGCTCCAGATGCCTTCCATCGGATGCGCGTCGTAACCCTTTGCGGACAACCGCTTGATCAAGGAGGCTTCCGTGATGTCCACGGGCGGTGGAGGAGGAGGGAGGGGCTCCGTTTCCGGGCGAGGTGGTATCGGCCCCTTCTTCTTGGCCCATACGCCGATGTGTCCATGCCGGAAGTACATCAGCCATTCGTCCAGGACGGGAAGGCAATCCGGCACGCTGGACATTCCGAGCGCCTTGGTGCGCAGGGTCGCGGTATGCCGTTCCAGGTCCTCGGGGCCGCTCCGTTCCACGACGCTCCCGTATCCTGCATCGTTTTCGGAGAAGGTGCCTACCATCCAATCGAACTCGGCGGGACAATCGCAGGGTTGTGCCTGAGCGGATCGGACGTTGAGGGTGGCCAGCAGCGTGATGGGGAAGGCGAGGAGTGAGCTACGCGGGATGTGGAGGAGACCCATGGCGCGAAAGTGCAGCGCGTTGCGATACGCAGCCGCCAACGACTGTTAAGAGCGGCTCAGTCGTGCACCCCCAGCGCGAATGTGCGTACGTGCTGGTCGAGGGAGGTCCGGTCGAGCTCCCGTTTCATCAGGACCACATCGCTGACACGCTGCTGACCGCTGAGCTGCTGCGGTGCCAAGAGTGCCCACGCCGTCTGGAACTGGTCCGCCTTCAGTCCGGAGGCGATCACCAGTTGCGGATGCTCCACCACGCTTACCCCGAGCTTCTTCACGCGACGGTTGGTGCGCACGTGGTCCACGATGC
>DASWWQ010000163.1:0-12157 GCA_036405935.1 Flavobacteriales bacterium | reverse complement strand
TCAGTACATCGTTGAAGGTGCACGCGTTGTTGTCGTTGCACGCGGAGCCGATCTGGCCCGCCACATTGGGGCAGTTGTCCTGTGCGTTGCAGATGCCGTCCCCATCGCTGTCCGGCAAGGGTGTGAACACACAATTGCCGCTCACGCAGGCATCGGTGGTGCAGGCGTTGTTGTCGTTGCACACGCGGGGGGTACCCACGCATTGGCAGTTCGCGTTCAGCACGTCGTTCAGCGTGCAGGGATTGCCGTCGTTGCAGCTGGAGCCGATCTGGCCGGCCACGTTGGGGCAATTGTCCTGTGCGTTGCAGATCCCGTCACCATCGCTATCGGGCAACGGGGTGAACACGCAGGTACCGTTCACGCAGGCATCGGTGGTGCAGGCGTTGTTGTCGTTGCACACCAGGGGCGTACCCACGCACTGGCAGTTCGCGGTCCACACATCGCCCGTGGTGCACGGGTTGCCATCACTGCAGGAGGAACCCGGCACCGCCGCTCCACCCACCACGCCGAGGCAATCCGTGGCCTGGGAGTTCAGCACCACTTGGCCGGAGATCCCCAAGCTGAGGTTGTAGTAGGTACCACTGGGCGTCGTCTCCAACTTGAGCGCCTTCACCATGTAGCGCAGGGTACCGCCCAGGCCTTGCGCATTGTCCCCGTAGGTGGTGCCGGTCACCGCGGTGGTGGTGCGTCGAACCCAGGTCTGCGTGGCGTTGTCGAACCGGTACACATGGTAACCGATCACGCCATCGTTGCTTGCGCCCCAGGTCAGGTTCACCGTGCTGCCCGCCGCCGTGATGGCGAGGTTCGCCGGTGGGCGCACCATGTTCATGCGCAGGGTGGGATCGCCCAACAGGGAGATGTGCACCTGACCTGCGTTCGGGTTCGCCGGCGTGTAGAGGCCACCACCGTTGTTCTGGGAAAGGCGTGTGCCGTAGCCGATCGTCTCGCCCATGCCCATATGGTGCACATACCAATGCGGGATACCGGCCCAGGCGCAGGTCAGCGTTCGCCCCGTGGCCAAGGACGCCCGCATGAAGTTGTTCTGCATGTCCCAGTCGCCGAAGTAGCTCCCGAACAGCATGGTGAACACCCCTTGCAGGTTGCTCGTGACGAAATTCTGCGTAGTGCCGATACCGTTCGCGCCGGTCCACCACCCTCCTCCGCATCCGTAGCTCCAGAGGTAGCTCCCGTTGCTCATGGAGGCGAAATAGTCCACTGCTGCCACGTTGGCCGGCCCCACCAACGGTCCGAAGTTGCGATAGCCGCTGGAGGCCATGGCCGCCGACGCTCCCGAGAAGTTATCATCCACCAAGGCGCGTGACTGCGCAGTGAATTCCTTCACCTTCCACTGGTGCAGCTTGTTGAGGTAGTTGCCCAGCAGGGTGGTCTCGTTGGCCGGGAAGGCGGGCATGTCGTACATGTCCACCCGCCCCACCATCAGCTCCACCGGCGCAGGGATCACCGTCTGGTCCAGCTTGCCGTCACCGGGCGTGTTGCGGTTCCAGGTGTAGGTGGCGTTCGGGTTGTTGACGCTGGCATCCGTCCAAGCGCCGTTCATCTCGCCGTAGTACACGTCGGCCGGCCAGGCTCCCACGTGGTCGCCATGCCCGTCGGGAGCGAAGTTGCCCGAGCGCGGTACTGGAACGTGGCCCACGATGAACACGGCCTTCACGTTGGCGGGATCGGCATTGTAGCGCGAAAGCACGATGTTGCGGATGCTGCTGACGCTGGCCGTTCGGCTTACGTCGTGCCGCAGCACCACCCAGCCATCGGCCTCCAGGTCGGTCTGCAACTGGGCCAACGCCGAGGACAAGGAGGTGGAGTAGAAGTTGTCCACCAGCAGCACCAGCTTGCCGCGGTTCTCCACCATTTCCAGTTGGATGCCGGCGTTCACATAGCCGTATCCGGCACCCAGGTTCAAGGTGCTCCGAACGATCTTGTACTCGTACGAGACATTGACCGCCACATTGTTGTCCGTCCATGTGGTGGCCAGCAGCGGCAAGCTCGCCACCGCAGGCCCCCACGCGTTGTCGGTCTTGAGCTTCCGGTAGATCTGGTAACCCGAGACATTGAGGTACGGACTCCAGTTCAGCGTGATGCGCGGCGGTGATGCCTGCACCACGGCAGACACCTGCACGGTGGCATCCAAGGATTGACCCTTCACCACCGCTGGGGCGAGGAAGAGGAGCACCAAGAGGCCGGAAAGGAGCGGGTTCCGGAGAAAGGGCATTCAGGTCAAGGGTGCGCGAAATTAGTCGGACCAGCCCTCCGACCACGTTGTGAACATTCCTTTCAACAGCACCCGAAGCTCAACATCAATGAATTGATCCTGAGCGAGTTGAACCATTCAGCCGCTTGTTCCTCCCGATTTTCTCCCTCCTCTCCCACTAGACCGGGCCAAGGGATGTCCCGATGGAGTTCCCCGTCGGATCGACGAAGAGCTGGAACCCTCGCTTGGTTCCTTGGGATCCCGCCACAGGGAAAAGCCGCCCAAGGGAGCTCCGATGCAGACCACCCAACGCCGTTGTAGCCCCTTGGACCGCAATGCGGAATTTCGATGACCCGTTGAAAATCATCGACGAACGAGCAATCGGATCCCCTTACTTTGTTCGTCCCTTCGAGTGATCAGATGCTGCAACACGCGCCCATGGGCCTGCGTAGGAACGCCCCGATAGCATTATCCGATCGGGCGAGTTCCGCTCTTCCGCTGCTTCCCCTAACTGCATGAGTACCCGACCTTTCCCGCGAACCCTCCTCTCCTACTTCCTCGACCACGCCGCCGCCGCACCCCAGGCCATGGCCCTGGTGCATGGCGACCGTCGCCTTTCGTACCGGGAGACCGAGGAGCAGGTGCAACGCTTGGCCGCCGCACTCCAACGGAACGGTGCTGCGCTGGACCAGCCCTTGGGGCTTTGTTTGGAACGCTCCCCTGAACTGATCATCGGCCTGCTGGCGATCCTGCGCTCGGGCGCGGGTTACCTGCCGATGGACCCCGGATATCCCGCCGAACGGATCGCGATGATGGTGGAGGATGCCTCCCCCTCCGCCGTGATCACGGACCGTGCTCATGCGCATCTGTTCGATGCCGCCCAGGTGAAGGTGCTGCTCCTGGACGATCTGCTGAAGGAGGCCGCAGCCATGGCCTTGACCGGCGACCGGCATGGACCCGCCACGCCGGATCACCTGGCCTACGTGATCTTCACCAGCGGCAGCACCGGACGCCCGAAAGGAGTGGCCATGCACCACGCCCCGGTGGTGAACATGATCGACTGGCAAACGCGCAACTCCGTGCTGGTGGCCGGCGATCGCATGCTGCAGTTCGCGCCCATCGGCTTCGACGTATCCGTGCTCGAGGTGTTCAGCACCTTCGCCTTTGGCGGCACCCTGGTGCTGGTGGACGAGGCCGATCGCCTCAGCTCCATTGCCCTGTTGCGCATCGTTCGCCAGGAACAGGTGAACCGCATGATCCTGCCCTACGTCTCGCTGCAATACCTCGCCGAGACCGTGGAGCGCATCGATCGCCAAGGCGGCGACCGTAGCTTGATCCCCGTTTCCTTGAAGGAGGTCTTCTTCGGTGGTGAAGCCCTGAAGATCACCCCGGCCATCCGCAACCTCTTCAAGCTGGTCCCGGACTGCCGCTTCCACAACCAGTACGGTCCCACGGAGACGGCGGTCTTCGTCACCGACCTGCAACTGCCGGACGACCCCGACCAATGGCCGGCGCTGCCTTCCATCGGTTCGGTGATCGACAACGTGCACCTGCTGGTCCTCGATGAGGACCTGAAGCCCGTTCCGGTGGGCGAGGAAGGTGAACTTTTCATCGGTGGTTCCTGCGTGGCCCGCGGCTACATCAACCGCCCCGATCTGACAGCGGAGCGATTCGTCCAGGACCCCACCGGAGCTTCCGGGCGCCTGTACCGCACGGGTGACCGTGTGGTGCAGCTTCCTTCGGGCGAGATCGATTTCCGTGGACGTGCCGATGGGCAGGTGAAGATCCGCGGCTTCCGCATCGAACTCAACGAGATCGAGGTGGCGATGGAGAAGCATCCCGCCATCGACCAGGCCGTGGCCACGGTGCGAGAGGACCGTCCCGGCATCAAACGCCTCGTGGGCTACTACACCACGAAGCAGGAGATCGGCACCAACGACCTTCGCCACCACGTCGCCTCGCTCCTGCCCGTGCACATGGTGCCCGATGCCTTCGTGTTCCTCGAAGCACCACCCTTGACGCCCAACGGTAAGATCGACCGCAAGGCCCTTCCTGCGCCCAACGTGAAGCGCCCGGAACTTGACGTGGCCTTCACCGCACCCCGCACCGACCTCGAGCGCACGCTGGCCAACGCCTGGGCCGAGCTGCTCGACATCGATCGCGTGGGTGTGGACGACAACTTCTTCGACCTCGGCGGCAACTCGCTGCTGAGCATCCAATGCGTGGCGTGGCTCGATGAACGCGGTCTGCAACTGCCGATCGTGAAGCTGTACCAACACCCCACCGTGCGCGCGTGTGCGGCCTTTCTCGAAGGCGCGGGAAGCATCTCTCCCACGGAATTCGCGCAGCAACGCCTGAAAGCGAAGGGCGATGGGGAACGTCGCAACGCGGTGGCCATCATCGGCATGAGCGGCCGTTTCCCCGGGTCCGACAACGTGGAGGAACTGTGGCGCAACCTGATGGCCGCCAAGCACGGCATCACCACCTGGGACCGTTCCCAACTGGACCCTAGCCTGCCGGAGGCGCTCCGCAACAACCCGGACTACGTTCCGGCACGGGGCACCATCAACGATGCCGACAAGTTCGATGCGGCCTTCTTCGGCGTGAACCCGCGCTTAGCCCAGGTGATGGATCCGCAACAGCGCGTGCTGCTCGAGACCGCATGGGCCGCGCTGGAGGACGCCGCCTACGACCCCGACCGGGTGCAGGGCCTCATCGGCGTGTACGCGGGCATGAACAACAACACCTACTACACCCGCAATGTGCTGGGCCATGCCGACCTGCTGGCCCAGGTGGGGGATACGCAGGTGGCCACTTCGAACGAGAAGGACTACATCGCCACACGCCTCGCCTTCGAGTTCGGACTGCGCGGACCGGCCTTGAGCATCCACACCGCGTGCAGCACTTCGCTCGTGGCCATCGCGCAGGCCTTCCGGGCACTGGAGCACGGTGATTGCGACATGGCCCTGGCCGGTGGTGTCTCCGTGACCGCCCCGATCAACAGCGGCGTGCTCTATGTGGAAGGCAGCATGTACAGTCCCGACGGACATACGCGCACCTTCGATGCGGAGGGCAAAGGCACCACGTTCAGCGACGGTTCTGCCATGGTGGTGCTGAAAAGGCTCGATGATGCGGTGCGTGACGGTGACCACATCTACGCCACCATCCACGGCGTGGCATTGAACAATGATGGCAACGACAAGGCCAGCTTCACGGCACCCAGCGTGCGCGGGCAGGCCGAGGTGATCGCCATGGCGCAGGCCGATGCCGGCATCGCTCCTGAGCGCATCACCTACGTGGAAACGCACGGCACGGCCACACCCTTGGGCGACCCCATCGAGGTGGAGGCGCTGAACCTGGCCTTCGCCAGCGGTGCCGCGAAGCCGGGGACCTGTGCCATCGGATCCATCAAGTCGAATGTCGGCCACCTCACGGCAGCGGCCGGTGCAGCGGGCGTGATCAAAACGGCGCTCGCCTTGAAGGAAGGCGTGATCCCGCCGACGATCGGTTTCGAGCGGCTCAATCCGGCCATCGACCTTTCGAAGGGACCCTTCCACATCGCTTCCAAGGCGGTGAACTGGCCACGCACCTCCGAAGCCCGATATGCCGGCGTCTCCTCCTTCGGTGTGGGCGGAACGAACGCGCACATCATCCTGGGTGAAGCACCCGTGCGTCCGCCGAGCGGTCCTTCACGCAGCCAGCAACTGCTGTTGTTGAGCGCGAAGAGCAAGGCCTCTCTCGATACACAGACCGAACGGCTCGCGCAATGGCTCGACGCCCACCCCGACGTGCCGCTGGCCGATGTGGCCTATACGCTGCGCACCGGGCGCCGCCATTTCAAGCATCGCCGAACGGTGGTGGTGGGTTCGCACAGCGCCGCCATCGCTGCGATTGCAGGCAAGGACGCGAACGCGATCAGCACGCGTGAGCTCACGGACAGCGCACCCGGCGTGGTGTTCATGTTCCCCGGACAGGGCTCACAATATGTGGGCATGGGCCGCGACCTGTACGCCAGCGAAACCGTGTTCCGCGAACACTTCGATCGTTGCTGCGCACTGTTCAAGGATGCCTTGAACGACGACCTACGCGCCATCATCCTCGCGGACGCGAACGATGCCGCGGCCGCCGAACGCCTGAAGCGTACCGAGTTCACCCAACCCGCGCTCTTCACCCTCCACTACAGCCTCGCACAGCTCTGGATGAGCTGGGGCGTTCGTCCCGACGCGATGATGGGGCACAGCATCGGTGAGTTCGCGGCGGCCTGCCTCGCGGGTGTGTTCACCCTGGAGGATGCCGTGAAGCTCGTCGCCACCCGTGGCCGCTTGATGCAGTCGATGCCCGAAGGCAGCATGCTCAGCGTGCGCGCCGCGGAGGCCGATGTGGTGAAAAAACTTCCCGCCGGTTGCAGCATCGCCGCGAACAACGGTCCCCAGCTCTGCGTGGCCAGCGGTCCGCATGAAGCCATCGCGCAGCTGCAGAAGCGGTTGGAGGCTGAAGGCATCGTGTGCAAGGCGTTGGTCACGAGCCATGCCTTCCACAGCCCCATGATGGACCCCATCGTGGAACCGTTCCGCAAGGCGGTGGAAGCCGTGCGCTTGAACACGCCACGCATCCCGATCATCAGCACGGTGACGGCCGAATGGCTGAAGGATGAAGAAGCCACCTCGAGCACCTACTGGGCGCAGCACCTCCGCGGCACCGTCCGCTTCGCGCAGGCCGTGAAGTTCGCATGGGACGCGGGCTCCTGGGCCGGAGCAAGCGCCGACCACGTGATGCTGGAAGTGGGTCCGCGCACCACCGCAACCACGCTGGCCCGCCAACAAAGCAGCGACCCGAAGCGACAGGTGGCCGTGTCGTCGCTGGGTGATTCCTCCGGTGAGGGTGCCGAGCTGGCCGCCATGCTGAAAGGTCTCGGCGGTCTGTGGCAGTCGGGCATCCCCTTGGACTTCTCCGCCTTCCAAGGCAATGAACTGCGCCATCGCATCCCGCTGCCCACCTACGCCTTCGAACGCGTGCGCCATTGGCTGGAGCCGGTGGCCATGACCCTGGGCAACGCCGCAGCAGCGCTGCCCGAAGCTTCCGGGGAGAACGCGCCGGGAACCGACGACCATGCCTCGCCCAAGGACCGCCTGATCGCCGACATCAAGAAGTTGCTCGAAGCCAGCTCGGGGCTGGAACTGGCGCACGCCACCAGTGAGGACACCTTCCTGGAGATGGGCCTCGACTCGTTGTTCCTGACGCAGGTGGCCACCTCGCTCACCAACAAGTTCGGTGTGAAGATCAGCTTCCGCCAACTGAACGAGGAGGTACCGAACCTCGACAAGCTCGCGGACTTCATCCTGCCGAACCTCAAGGATGGCGTGACCGCTGCGGTGAGCGCGAAAAGCCCCGTGGCCGCCGTGCCCTCCAATGCGCTGGAGGATGCACCCGACCTGAAGAAGACCTTCGGAGCACAGGCCCGCATCGCCAAGGAGAAGATCGAGATCACCGCCGAACAGCGCGCGTGGATCGCCGACGTCACCCGCCGCTACAACGCCAAGACCGCCAAGAGCAAGGCCTTCAACGCCGCCAACCGCGCGCACATGGCCGACCCACGCGTGGTCACCGGCTTCAAACCGCAGATCAAGGAGACCATCTACCAAGTGGTGGTGGAACGCAGCCGCGGTTGCACGCTGTGGGACATCGATGGCAACGAGTACATCGACATGCTGAACGGCTTCGGCTCGTCCATGTTCGGATACATGCCCGACTTCATCCGCGAGGCCTGCCACAAGCAGCTCGACACCGCCACCGACATCGGACCGATGAACCCCATGGCCGCGGAGGTGACGAAGATGATGTGCGAATTCACCGGACACGACCGTGCGGCCCTGTGCAACACGGGCAGTGAAGCGGTGCTCGGCGCCCTGCGCATGGCGCGTACCGTAACCGGACGTAGCCTGGTGATCTGCTTCAGCGGCAGCTACCATGGCATCAACGACGAGGTGATCATCCGCGGCAGCAAGAGCCGCAAGAGCTATCCGGGTGCGGCCGGCATCATGCCCGAGTCGGTGCAGAACATGCTCGTGCTCGACTACGGTACGGCCGAAAGCCTGGAGATCATCCGCCAGCGCTGCCATGAGGCCGCCGCCATCATCGTGGAACCGGTGCAGAGCCGCCGCATGGAATTCCGGCCCGTGGACTTCCTGCGTGAGATCCGCACGATCACCGAGCAGCACGGCACCGCCTTCATCTTCGACGAGGTGATCACCGGCTTCCGTCTGCATCCAGGCGGCGCACAGGCGCTCTTCGGCATCAAGGCCGACATCGCCACCTACGGCAAGGTGTTCGGCGGAGGCATGCCCGTGGGCGGCATGGTGGGCCGGTCCAAATGGATGGACGCCCTCGACGGTGGCCCTTGGCAGTTCGGCGACGACAGTGTGCCGGAAGTGGGGGTCACCTATTTCGCCGGCACCTTCGTACGCCATCCGCTCACGCTCGCCGCGTGCAAGGCCTCGCTGCTCTACATGAAGCAGGAAGGTCCGCTGTTGCAGGAGCGGTTGAACGACCGTTGCGATGAGTTCGCCCGTCGCTCCAACGAGATCTTCAAGCGCCTGAAAGTGCCCTTCTACATGGTGAACTTCGGGTCCGCCATGAAGCTGAAGTACGACGAAAGCCTGCAGTGGAGCGACCTCTACTTCGTGCTGCTCCGCATGAACGGCGTGCACACGCTGGACGGTTTCCCGAACTTCCTCACCATCTTCCACACGCCCGAGGTGCTGGAGAAGGTGCTCGACGCCATGGAACGCGCCATGACCGAGTTCAAGGCCTCGGGTCTCGTGCCCGACCAGGAGTACATCATCGAAACGCAGAACAGTTCCTTGAACGGACACGCCGCACGCCCCGAGGACCGCATCGTGATGGCCACCGAGCCACCCGCCAAAGGTGCACGCCTGGGCCGCACGCCCGACGGCGATGCCGCTTGGTTCGTACCCGATGGCGAACGTCCAGGGAAATATGTGATGTTGGTATCCGAATAGTCCACCCGCTCTCCCACGCATGCACAAGTTCATTCCCGAGACCCGTAGGATCCCCGTGGAGTTCGACCCCTTCGCGGGTCCTCCACTGGCGTTGACCTCGCCCACCACCGAACCGCAGCGCGAGGTCTGGGCGGCGTCGCAGATGAGCGCCGAGGCCTCCTGTTCCTACAACGAATCCGTGAGCCTGGAACTCACGGGTCCGCTCGACATCGCCGTGCTGGACCGCGCGGTGGAGCAACTGGTGCTGCGCCACGAAGGGCTGCGCTCGGTGTTCGACAGCACCGGTACACGTTCGGTGGTGATGGAGCAGCTTCCCGTTCGCATCGAACTCAAGGACCTGAGTGCGCTTCCTGCGGACCAACGCAAGGCGCAACACGCGGAGATCGGCCGCGTGGCGATGAACACGCCCTTCGACCTGCTGAACGGACCGCTGTTCCGCGTGATCGTTTTCCGCTACAGCGCCAACGAACATGTGGTGCGCATCATCGGCCACCACATCGTGTGCGATGGTTGGTCGTTGAGCGTGATGATCGGTGACCTGAGCATCATCTACAGCGCCCTGCTGCACGGTGACACGCCCCGGTTGCCCGATGCCGTTCCCTACAGCCGCTATGCACAGGAACTGAACGCCTACTACCGCTCCGACGCGAACAAGCAGGTCACGGGCTATTGGAAGAACCTCTTCGCCGCTCCCCTGCCGCAGGTGGACCTTCCCACCGATCGTCCACGTCCTTTGGAGAAGACCTGGACCGCCACCCGCATCGATATCGAGCTACCGCAACCGCTGGTGGCCGGACTGAAGGAGGTGGGCACACGCTACGGCAGCAGCTTCGTCACCACCTTGCTCGCGGTGTACGAAGTGCTGATCGCCCGGATCACCGGGCAGCGCGACATCGTGGTGGGACTGCCCGCCGCCGGCCAGAGCGACATGGGCATGCGCGACCTCGTGGGCCACTGCGTATCGCTGCTGCCCATCCGCAGCACCATCGATGAGGACCTGCCCTTCCACGATTACCTCCGTCAACGCCGGAAGGGGGTGCTGGACGCCTTCGACAACCAGCGCTTCACCTTCAGCACGCTGCTGCGCGAACTGAACGTGCCGCGTCTGCCGGGCCGTGTCCCCTTGGTGCCCATCATCTTCAACCTGGACGTTGAGATGGCGGACCGCGTGGCCTTCGAAGGCATCACGCATGTGTTCAAGAGCGATCCCCGCGCCTTCGAAC
Source organism: Flavobacteriales bacterium (assembly GCA_036405935.1). Taxonomy (GTDB): domain Bacteria; phylum Bacteroidota; class Bacteroidia; order Flavobacteriales_F; family PHOS-HE28; genus PHOS-HE28. The sequence goes on along the minus strand of DASWWQ010000163.1, from coordinate 1,706 downwards.
AGTTCGAACTGGCGATGAACGCCTCGAGCTTCAGCGACCGGCTCGTCCTCGAATGGTCCTTCAACACGGACCTGTTCGATGCGGCCACGGTGCGCGGCTGGATGGATGAACTGACCATGCTGGTGGAGACGGTGATCAAGGATCCGACCCGTTCGTTGATCGACCTGATCGAGGGGCGTTCGACGACCAGCGAACTGCCTGCTCCCGAATGGGCGGGCACGGTGAAGACCATTCCGGCGGAACTCACCGTGGCCACCGAGTTCGATCGGATCGCGCGCCTCCATGCCGACCGGCCCGCCCTGGTGCAGGGGGAGCGCCAACTGACCTATGCGCAACTGCGCGATCGCGTGGATGCCCTGGCCGCCCATCTGCTGAAGCAGGGGTTGCAACCCGGCCGTCCGGTGGCCTTGAGCGCCACGCCGGGCTTCGATCTGCTCACCGGTCTGCTCGCCATCGTGCGTGCTGGAGGGGCCTTCGTTCCCATCGACCACACCTACCCGGAGGAGCGCCTGCGTTACCTGCTGGAGAATTCGGGCGCGACATTGCTGTTGACGCAGCGCGAACTGGCCAACGCCTTCAGCGGCTTCCGCGGTACCACGGTGATGCTGGACGAGCACCGCCACGATGCAGCGCCCGCACAACGACCGGCCTTCAGCGGCAACACGAACGATCCTGTCTATGTGATCTACACCTCCGGCTCCACGGGCGAACCCAAGGGTACGGTGGTGCCGCATCGCGGCGTGCTGCGCACCGTGCGCGACCAGCAGTTCATGGCCTTCGGCCCGGAGCTGAACTTCCTGTTCCACCTTTCGATCTCGTTCGACGCCTGCCAGATCGCCGTGATGGGTGCGCTGCTCAACGGGGGTACGCTCGTGATCCCCGAACAGGCACAACCCACCCTGAGCGACCTGATGCGTACGGTGGTGCGCCACAAGGTGAACAGCATGGCCACCGCCGGCGGCTACTTCAAGCTGATGATCGACGAGCACATCGAATCGTTGCGTGGCATGCGCCACCTGATGACCGGTGGTGACGCGATCTCGGTTCCGCACGTGCGCAAGGCGCTGCGCATGCTCGGCCCGGGCATCATCATCAACGCCTACGGCCCCACGGAGAACAGCATGTTGTCCACCTATTTCACGGTGAACAACGAAACGGACCTGCACGGTCCGTTGCCGATCGGGCGCACCATCAACAACAGCACCGTGCATGTGCTGGACGAACAACTGCGTCCGGTGCGGATCGGCGTGAAGGGTGAACTGTACACCGGTGGCCCCGGCGTTGCGCTGGGCTATTGGAACCGTCCGGAACAAACGGCCGAACGGTTCATCGCGGACCCCTTCAGCGATATCCCCGATGCCAAGCTGTACCGGACCGGCGACATGGTGCGTTGGACATCCGAAGGCCAGCTCGAGTTCATCGGGCGCGTGGACGACCAGGTGAAGATCCGCGGCTTCCGTGTGGAACTCGGTGAGGTCGAGGCCGCGCTCAACGACCTCGGCACGGTGAAGGACAAGGTGGTGATGGCCCTGCCGGAACCCTCGGGCGAGAAACGCCTGGTGCTCTATGTGGTGCCGAAGGATCCGACGATCCGCTCGACCACCAGCGGGGCCGATGCGCATTCGGAATCCTTCCTGCGCGTGGTGCGCGACCATATGGCCAGCAAGCTCCCGGAGCACATGCGCCCGATGGACCTGATGGTGATC
>DASWWQ010000162.1:0-6488 GCA_036405935.1 Flavobacteriales bacterium | reverse complement strand
AAGGAGGGGCCCAGATGGCCAGTTGGCGCTCGGCGGTGATGAACTATCAGCCCGTGCCCGGTCTGGCCCTCGGTGCCTATGCGCCCATCTGGATCTGCCCAACGTTGGAGGCTCAGCCCGAACTGCTCCTTTCGTTGCAGGGTTCCAGCCTGCCCATCCTGGACGGCGGTCGGCGCTCACTCCATTCCCTCTACGCCCAAGTGCCCTTCACCTTGAAGCTGTTCGTCAACCGCACCTTCAGCATCCAAGGCGGCTATCAAGGCGGCTACCTGCTCGGGGCCATGTCCGAAGGGCATGATGTGGCCGATGACCTGAACAGTGTGGACCACGGTTTCCTTGTCGGGGCCGGCATCGATCCCCGCCGGGGCTTCGACCTCACCTTGCGCTACTACAGCGGCAACAGTCCCCTCTTGGCGAACGATGCGCAGATCTACCCCACCAGCCGCGTGCTGCAATTCACCTTGGGCAAACGCATCGCCCAGTTCAGCCACCGCAAGATCCGCCGACACTAGCGGGCTATCTTCGCGGCGATGGGAAAACCGCGTATCGCCCTGTTGGGCGGTGGCCAATTGGGCCGGATGTTCATCGAGAACGCCCTGCGCTACGATGCCGATGTGAGCGTCCTGGACCCCGACCCGGCCTGCTCCTGCGCCACCCTCGCCACCCGTTTCACCCCCGGATCCTTCCATGACCGGGATACCGTACTCCGTTTCGCCGCCGATGCCGATGTGGTGGGCATCGAGATCGAGCACGTTTCGGTGGAAGCCTTGGAAAGGTTGGAGCAGCAAGGCAAACGGGTGATCCCTTCCTCCGGCACGCTGCGCATCATCCAGGACAAGGGCCTGCAGAAGCAATTCTACCGCGACCACGATATCCCCACCACGGATTTCGCCCTGATCGAGGATCCCGAGCAGATCGCCCAGCACAGCAAGTTGCTCCCCGCCTTCCTGAAGACCCGTACCGGCGGTTACGACGGCAAGGGCGTTATGCCGATCCGTTCCACCGCGGACATTGCGAAGGCCTTCCAAGGCCCCTGCGTGCTGGAGCAGCAGGCCGACATCGCGAAGGAACTGGCCGTGATCGCCGTCCGCGCCTTGGATGGCACCATGGCCGCCTATGATCCCGTGGAAATGGTCTTCGACCCGAAGCTGAACCTCGTGGACGTGTTGATCGCCCCCGCAGCGGTGGATGCGACCGTGCAGCAGCAAGCGAAGGCCCTCGCGCTGCGTGTGGCCGAGGCCTTCGGATCCCCGGGCATCCTGGCCGTGGAGCTCTTCCTGACCAAGGACGGACGATTGTTGGTGAACGAGACCGCACCCCGTGCGCACAACAGCGGGCACCACACGATCGAAGCGTGTTCCAGTTCGCAGTACGATCAACTGCTGCGGGCCTACATGGATTGGCCCTTGGGCTCCACCACCCTCCGCAGCCCCGCCGCGATGATCAACCTGATCGGCGAGGGCGGCACCGGCCCCACCACCCTGGAAGGAGCGAGCGAACTGCTGGACACGCCGGATGTCTTCATCCATCTCTACGGGAAGCGGGAAACCCGTAACGGCCGGAAGATGGGCCATGTCACCGTGCTCGGAGCCACGCGCGCGGACCTGGAACGATCCATCGGCAAGGTGAAGCAGCATCTGCGCATCGTGCCGGGCGCGCCCCTCGAAGCACAACCACACAACTGATCCGAACGATATGGTAGGCATCATCATGGGCAGCCGCAGCGATCTGGAAACGATGCGCGAAGCGGCGGATGTCCTGAAGGAACTCGGCGTGCAGTTCGAGCTGACCGTGGTGAGCGCGCACCGCACACCGGAACGTTTGTTCGATTACGCGAAAGGTGCGCGCCAACGGGGACTGAAGGTGATCATCGCCGGAGCCGGTGGTGCCGCACACCTTCCCGGCATGGTTGCTTCGCTGACCTCCCTGCCCGTGATCGGCGTGCCCATCAAGAGCCGCAACAGCATCGATGGCTGGGACAGTCTGCTGAGCATCGTGCAGATGCCGGCCGGTGTACCCGTGGCCACCGTGGCCGTGAACGGAGCCCAGAACGCGGGGTTGTTGGCCGCGCAGATCCTGGGCGCCGGCGACACCGCCTTGGGGGATCGCCTGGATGCCTACAAGGAAGCCCTGAAGCAGAAGGTCGGCGAGGGCATCAACGCCCTGAAGCAGCAGTTCCCGAACGGCTTCGATCGCTGATCACGGCACGATGACCAACCGTGTCCGTTGCGGCACGATGTACGGATAGATCTCGTCCAAGTCGGCGTTGCGCAGTGCGATGCAACCCCAGGTCCAGTCCGCACCTTGCTCGATCCAGTGGTCCTTACCCTCGGGCACGCCATGGATACCCACCTCCCCACCGATGTCGGCATCCGCGGCGATCTCACCGGTCCGTTTCCGCTCCTTGAAGCGGCGCCAGCTCTCGGCGTTGGGATAATCGATCCACACGAAGGCGTGCCACTTGTCGTGCATGCGTTTGCTCCGGAACGTGTACGTGCCTTCCGGCGTACGACGGTCGCCCTGTTGGCGCTTGTCGCCTACGGGGTTCTCCCCCAGTACGCACGGATAGCGCTTCAGCTCGGTGCTGTCCCCCATCACACGGAAACTTCGTTCGCCCTTATGCACCCATAACCAAAGCCGCTCGGGACGGATGTGCAGACTGTCCAGCAACCGTTGCAACGGAAGCTCGGGAGCGTCGGCATCGGGCGGGGCGAGGCTTGCCGGGGGCAGGCTGGGGCCCGCGAAGCAGCCCAAGAGCAGGCCCGACAGACCAAGGACGAGAAGGGTATGGCGCATGGATGATGGATCGGTAGAACGGCAATGCGATCCGGATCCGTACGTCACCGGATCAGCATGGACTCATCCGATTTTTATACGAATCTAATTTTTAGTTTACTTTCGCCGCATGTTGCGCTGCGGTATCACCGCCCTTCTTCTTGTCCTCACCTTCGTCTCCCGCGCCCAATCGGCCACGGTAACGGGACGGTTGCTGACCGCGGATGGCCCCCTGGCCTTCGCGCCTGTGCACTTGAGGAACACCACGTTGAAGGCCGTCACGGAGGAGAACGGGCGGTTCCGCATCGAGAACATTCCCCAAGGGAAGCAGGTCCTGGTGGCCAAGGCCTTGGGCCAGGAACCCTTGGAGCACGTCTTCACGGTGGACCGTGCCGGCGTGATCGACCTGGGCGAGCTTCGGATGACCAACGGCGGAAAGGACCTGGACGAAGTGGTGGTGACGAGCACGATGCGGCCCATCTCCCGGAGTGAAAGTCCGGTGCCGGTGGAAGTGATCACCCCAACGCTCTTCCGCAAGAATCCCAGTCCCGCGCTCTTCGATGCCGTGGGCATGGTGAACGGCGTACGCCCGCAGATCAACTGCAGCGTATGCAATACCGGCGACATCCATATCAACGGCATGGAAGGGCCGTACACGATGGTGCTCATCGACGGCATGCCGATCGTCAGCGGCCTCAGCACGGTCTATGGGCTCAGCGGCATTCCCACCAGCCTGGTGGAACGGGTGGAGGTGGTGAAGGGGCCCGGTTCCGCCCTGTACGGCAGCGAGGCGATGGGGGGGCTGATCAACGTGATCACCAAGGATCCCGCGTTGGCACCCCAGGCCTCCGTGGACCTCATGACCACCAGCTGGCTCGAGCACAATGCGGACATCGGGCTCCGCTTGGGGCAAGGACGGGTCAACGATCTCGTGGGCATCAATGTGTTCGACTACTCCGACCCGCGCGATCGGAACGCGGACGGTTTCACGGATGTCACGCTGCAACGCCGGGTGTCCGTCTTCAACACCATCCGCTTGCAGCGCCCACAGCATCGTTTGGCCAGTCTTGCGGCGCGCTACGTCCACGAGGACCGATGGGGTGGACAGCTGGACTGGACATCCGCCCACGCGGGCAGCGACAGCATCTATGGCGAGAGCATCAACACCAAGCGCTGGGAGTTGATCGGCCAATACCAGCTGCCGGTCGCCACGAAGCTGATGGCGCAGGTATCGCTCAACGGCCATGCGCAACGTTCGTGGTACGGTATCACGCCCTACAACGCCCAGCAGCATGTGCTCTTCGGGCAGTTGTATTGGTCGCACCGCGCCGGGCTTCGGCACGACCTGCTCTCCGGCATCGCTTACCGCTATACGCTCTACAACGACAACACCTTCGCCACCTCCGTGCTGGAGGATGCGCGGATCGTGGATGCACCACAGCGCCGCCCGCTGCCGGGGATCTTCGTGCAGGACGAATGGTCGATCACCGAACTGCACAAACTGCTGCTGGGCTTCCGGTTGGACCACGACCCCGACCATGGGCTGGTGCAGTCACCGCGCGTGGCCTACAAGTTCGCGCCGAACGGGAGGTGGGCCATCCGGGCCAACGTGGGCACGGGTTTCCGGGTGGTGAACGTCTTCACCGAGGACCATGCGGCCCTGACCGGTGCGCGCCGGGTGGTGATCGAGGAGGACCTGTTGCCCGAACGATCGATCAACGGAACGGTGAACATCGTGCGCCGTTGGCCGGGTGAGAAGCGCTCCTTGGTGCTGGACCTTTCCCTCTTCCACACCGCCTTCACCGATCGCATCCTGCCCGACTACGACAGCGACCCGGACCTGATCCTCTACCGCAACCTGAATGGTTCGGCCCTGTCCCGCGGCATCAGCCTGAACGTCGAAAGCCGCTTGGGTGGAAGCGTGCGGCTGCTGGCCGGAGCCACGTACATGGATGTGAGCACCACGCGCGATGGCATCCGTCGCGAACAGTACTTCGCTCCGGACTGGTCGGGAACCTTCACCCTCAGCACCTCCGTCCGTCAGCACTGGTCGATCGACCTGACCGGCCAATGGTACGGCCCGATGTTCCTGCCCACATTGCCGAACGATTTCCGACCGGACCACTCGCCCACCTATGCCCTGCTCAACGTGCAGCTGAAACGGAAGATCGGTGACCGATGGGAACTCTACGGTGGTGTGAAGAACCTGCTCGACTTCGTTCCCCGGGATCCCTTGATGCGGCCCTTCGACCCCTTCGATCGTCATGCCGGTGATACCGCGACCAATCCATACGGCTACACGTTCGACACCACGTACATGTACGCCCCGATCCAAGGCCTGCGCGGCTTTGTTGGCGTCCGCTGGGTGCTCGGTGCGTGATCAGGCCTTCTTCCCGAAACTGTACCGGACCCACACGGTCAGATCGAGGCCACGCGCATCGGCATAATACCGGAAACGGTCCATATAGTCGCGATAGGCCGTATCGATCAGGTTGTTCGCCTGCACGCCGATCCGCACTTCATTCTTCCCGAGGCTTCGCGTTGCGGAGGCCGAGAGACCGAGAAGATGATAGGTAGCCGGTGGATCCGTGAAGTCGACACCCACGGGGAAGCGGCTCTGCCGGAAGACCCAAGCGCTCGTGGCCACGACCTCGATACCGCTCCAACGCTGCGCTTTCCCGGGTCCGAACACGATGGCGCCCTCGGTGCGATCGCTCGGCATCTGGAACAGCCATTCATCGCTGCTTTGGTCGCGGCCGCGTACCACGCTGGTCCGCGAACGCAACGCCCAGCGCTCGGTGAGCCGATACTGCACGGTGGCATCACATCCCTGCAGCATTGCATCCGTGGCCACGTAGCCGAACACGGGAAATGCCCCGCGGATCGTGAGCTGGACACCCTCGGGCCGCAGGTAGATGTAATTGCCGATCCGATCCGCGTACACGGTGATGTCCGTTCGCAAGCGGCCGTTCAACCAGGTTCCTTCCAGGTCCAACGTGCCCTTCACGGAACGCTCACTGGTCAGCGCACTGTTCCCTCGCTCGATGGCGGCAGCACCGTGGTGGAGTCCTTCGCTGTAGAGTTCGCTCACATGCGGTGGCCGATAGGCCGTGCTGATGTTCGCCCGCAATCGCAAGCCTTCCCGCAAGGTCCAGTTCGCCCCCACGCTCACTGCACTGTTGTGGAAGTCGTGCCGCGGTTCCTCCAGCACGTTGTTCGTGGTGTAGCGTGAAACATCCAACCGCGTGCGTTCCACGCGCGCACCCGCCTCCAGTTCGAGGCGATCGGTGAGCGGCAGGTGTTCGAGCACGAACGCTCCGATGTTGCTGCGTTCATAGTCGGGGATCAACGGGCGGATGCCCGTGCCCGGCACGTTGATGTTCTCCTGCTGCAGACCGTTCACGCCCACCTTCCCATGCACCTTGTTCCCCAGCCAATGCTTGTACACGATATCGGCCGTGCGCGTCACCAGGAACAGATCGATGGCCGGTATACCGCTGCGACCGCCGCGACGCGTATCGTACTCCTGCCGATCATCGGCTTGATAGCCGTAGGTGAGCACGATGCGTCCACGCTGCCCCACCACATGCCCGGCCTCGGCCTTGAACAAATGGTGCTGAACGAACTGGCGTGGCGGCAGGATGTCATGGGTGAAGTCATCGACCACCCAGGGCTCACCGCTGCCGATGGCATTGTTGAGGTCGGTGAGGTTG
>DASWWQ010000161.1:0-24402 GCA_036405935.1 Flavobacteriales bacterium | reverse complement strand
GAACTTCGGGAACTGCTGGAAATCCGGGTCGCGTTTCTCCATGAAGGCGTTGCGCCCTTCCTGCGCTTCGTCCATCAGGTAGAACATCAACGTGGCATCACCGGCCAGTTCCATCAATCCGCGTTGTCCGTCGAGCTCGGCGTTCAGTCCGCGCTTGATCATGCGCAGGGCCATCGGGCTGCGTTGCATCATCAGCTTGCACCACTCCACGGTCGTGTCCTCCAGCTGCGCCAACGGCACCACGGTGTTCACCATCCCCATGTCCTCGGCCTCCTTGGCGGTGTACTGCTTGCAGAGGAACCAGATCTCGCGGGCCTTCTTCTGTCCCACGTGGCGGGCGAGGTAGCTGCTGCCGAAACCCGCATCGAAGCTGCCCACCTTGGGACCGGTCTGCCCGAAGCGAGCGTTGTCCGAAGCGATGGTGAGGTCGCACACCACGTGCAGCACATGCCCGCCGCCGATCGCGTAGCCGTTCACCATGGCCACCACGGGTTTGGGGATCTCGCGGATCTTCTTGTGCATGTCGAGGATGTTCAGGCGCGGCACACCATCGGCACCCACATAGCCACCTCGTCCTTTCACGTTCTGGTCGCCGCCGCTGCAGAAGGCCTTGTCACCCTCACCGGTCAACACCACCACGGCCACGCGGTTGTCCTCGCGGCAGATCTCCATGGCATCGATCATCTCCTTCGTCGTCTCCGGACGGAAGGCGTTGTAGACCTCGGGCCGGTTGATCGTGATCTTGGCGATACCCTCGAAGAACTCGAGGCGGATGTCCGTGTAGGACTTGAGGGAGGTCCAGTTCCGGGTGCTCATGCGGGGGTGCGGTTGACCGCGACGGCGTGACGACGCAACGGATGCGCGTTCACGACGCTCGGAGTTGTTTGAAATAGTCGCGCAGCACTTGCGGTGAAGTGACGGCGTCGGTGGCGATGTGCAGTACGGCGGCGCGCTCGTGCTCGCGGTAGAGGTCCTCAAGACCCCGCTCCAGTGAAACGTGGTCGTGTGCGTGGAAGTAGGGCAGGCCGAAGCTCTTCACCAGTTGGGCGATGTCGCGGCCGTGCGGCGCCTCGAACCAGCGGAGCAGCTCGGCGTCCCGGTCCGGTCCTTCGATGTAGCGGAAGATGTTGCCGCCGCCGTTGTCGATGATGATCGTCCTCAGGTGCTTGGAGAGGTGCGCGTTCCAGAAGGCGTTGCTGTCGTAGCAGAAGGCGGTGTCGCCGGTGATCAGCGTGGTGGTGCGTTGCACGGCGAAGGCGGCGCCCACGGCGGTGCTGGTGCAGCCGTCGATGCCGCTGGTGCCGCGATTGCTGAAGAAGCGGTTGCTCCGTTGGCGATCGAAGAGCTGCACGTAGCGTGCGGGGGTGCTGTTGGCCAGATGCACGTCACCGCCTTTCGGCAGGTGTTCCATCAGCCGGGCGAACACGGAGAGGTCGCAGAACGGGGCTCGTTGCAGCACCTCGTTGTGGATGGCACGCGTGCGATCGTCCACCATCTTCCACGCGGAGCCGTAGATGCTCTCGCTGCCGCGCACGCCGCTGCTCATCTGCGCGAAGAAGATCTCGGGCGATACGGCGATGTCGTGCGTCAGGCTCTGGTACGTGTCGAAGTGCCGCTGTCCCGCATCGATGTGCCAATGCTGGTCGGGCCGCCATTGGCGGAGCAAGGTCTTCACGCGTTTGCTCACCACGGCACCGCCGAAGGTGAGCAGCAGGTCGGGACGCAGGTCATTGGTGTTCTGCGGCGTCACCCCTTCGATGGCGCGATCGATGCAGGTGAGGAAGGCTTCATGGTCGAGGTTGCTCGTGGCCTCGGTGTGGATACTGAACTGCGGCAACGTGGCCAGGTGCGCGAGTTGCTGGCGCAGGCCATCGCTCCACACGCCTTGTCCCGCAAGGATCATCACCTTGCGGCTGGTGCTGAGTTGATGGATCAGCCAGCGCGCGTGTTCGGGCAGCACGAAGCCCTCGGTCATCACCTGGGCGATCGTCCGGCTCTCGGGGAACGGGCTCTCGGCCTGTTCCTTCGCTACCACACCGTACAAGGGCTCCGCGAAGGGCACGTTCACATGCACGGGTCCCGGTACGGGTAGCAGTGTGGCATCGATGGCCTCGTTGATCAGTCGTCCGCAATGCCAGCGCGCGAGCTCGTCCGAGGTGATGCGGGGCAGCTGCACGCTCTTCTTCATGTGCAGCGCGAGCACCCCTTGCTGCCGGATGGCCTGGCCTTCGCCCTGGTCCACCCATTCCTCGGGGCGGTCGGCGGTGATCACCAGGAGCGGGATGCGTTGATAGAAGGCCTCCGCGATGGCGGGTCCGTAGTTGAGCACGGCACTGCCACTGGTGCAGATCAGCGCCACGGGTGCATGCAGCTGTTGGGCCATGCCCAAGGCGAAGAAAGCCGCACTGCGTTCATCGATCACCTGCAGGCATTCGATCTCCTGCTGTTCCAGGAAGGCGATCACCAGCGGCGCACTGCGGGAACCGGGGCTGATCACCGCATGGTGGATGCCCTTGGCGGCACAGAGGCGGGCGAGTTCGGCAGCGGCGAAATGGTCCGAGGTGGGCATTGTGGGGGCGCGAAATTATCCCTGCGCCGTGGCCATCACCGGCCGCAACCAAACGGCGGCCTTGTGTTCGGTCTCTTCCCACTCGCGCTCGGCCTCGCTGCCGGCGGTGATCCCTGCGCCCACGAAGGCCCTGGCCTCATCGCCCGACACGCGCAGGCAACGGAGGTTCACGTACAGGTCGGTGATGCCGTCCGCGCTCCACGGGCCCCAGAAGCCGGAGTAGAGCTGACGATCATGCGCTTCGTGCTCGCGGATGAAATGGCGGGCTTCGGAAGTGGGTGCACCGCCGACCGCTGGTGTCGGATGCAGCGCGAGCACCAGTTCGCTCAGCAGGCGTTCACCGAGATCCCCTTCCACCGAGGTATGCAGATGCGCCACGGGTCCGGCCACCAGCACCTGCGGGCCCTTGGATACGATGTTGACCAAGCCTGCACCGATGAAGGTGCGCATCACGTGCTGCGCCACCATCTCCTGCTCCTCCAGTTCCTTGGCGCCCCATGCACGGGCCTGCTCGGGAACGTTGTCGGCGGGCATGGTCCCGGCCAGGGCATCCACGATCACATGGCCTTCCTCGGCGTGCACCAGACGCTCCGGCGAGGCGCCGATCCACAGTCCGTGTTCGGGCGTGAAGGCCAAGGCCACGAAGGCATTGGGCAGTTCCTCCAGCCGTTGGATGAAACGGTCCGGCAGTTCGTTGGCGGGCAGCGGGGCCGGGGCCACGCGGCTCAGCACCACCTTGCGCAGGCCATCGGGCCGGAAGGCCGCCTTGGCCGCGTTCACCCCGTTCAGGTAGGCCGAACGTTCGGTCACGACCGGAAGGGCGGTATGGTCGGGCAGCGAGCCTTGGCAGGTGTTCAACAGGTCGGTGTCGGGATCGATCTCCACGAAGGCCAGTTCCACATCGGCACGGATGAAGGGTACGCGCTCCACATCGAGGTCGAAGGGGGCGAGCACGAACACCTGGTTGAGCTCCAGCAACAGGGTGCCGTCGACGTGTTCCAGCTCGGGACTGCGCTGGGCCCAGATCTGCACCGGCTGTCCGGGAACCCGGAAGGCGGCGAAGGTGAGGCGTTGATCGAGGCAGTGGTGCAGCGCCTTGCGCAGGGAGGAAAATCGGCTCATGGTCTTCGGTCGATCACCAGGTTCACCAAGCGGCACACCGCCACCAGGTCACCTTGATCGGAGGTCACCTTGAAGTCCCACACATGGGTGGTGCGTCCGCGGTGGAGGAGGGTGCCGGTGCAGGTCACTTGGCCTGAACGAACACCCTTGATATGGTTCGCGTTCACTTCGATGCCCACGATGGCTTGCGTACGCGGGTCGATCAACAGGGCGGAACCCATGCTGCCGACGGTCTCCGCCAAGGCGGCCGTGGCGCCGCCGTGCAGCAGTCCCATGGGCTGGTGGGTGCTGGCCTGTACCGGCATGGTGGCGGCGAAGGTGCCCGGAGCACTGGGCACGAACACGATCCCCAGGTGTTCCACGAGATTGCCCTTGCTCAGTGCATTGGCCTGCTCGAGGTGTTCCGGGGTGAACATGTGCGCGAAGGTACTTCCGACCGAACTTCGCGGCATGGCTCGCGGAAGTGGGCGAAGGAAACGATGGGCGAAGGGCGCAAGAAGCGGTTGCTGTTGGTGGAGGATGAGGAGAGTCTGCGGACCTCCCTCCGGCTGAACTTCGAGCTCGAAGGGTACGAGGTCACCACGGCCGTGCGCGGGAGCGAGGCCTTGGACCGGATCCGCGGCGCCCGTTTCGATGGCATCGTGCTGGACGTGATGTTGCCGGATGTGGACGGCTTCACCATCTGTGAGACCATCCGCTTGGAAGGGGACCGCACGCCCGTGCTTTTCCTGACGGCCCGCACCCTGCCCGCGGACCGGATCCGGGGCCTGCGTTCGGGAGAGGACCACCTGGGTAAACCCTTCGAGCTGGAGGAATTGCTGTTGCGGGTGGAAAAACTGGTGTCGCGGGGGGAAGAGGCCACGGTGCTGGCCGGACCTGCCCAACGCACCTTCGGCGGCAATTCGGTCGATTTCGACTCCTATGAGGTGACGGGCCAGCGTGACCTGCGCAAGCGATTGACCCAGAGGGAGATGCTTCTTCTTCGTCTGCTCATGGACCGGGAGAACGATGTGGTTTCGCGGGAGGAGATCCTGCAGAAGGTCTGGGGCTATGATGTGTATCCGACCACCCGGACGATCGACAATTTCATCGTGGCCTTCCGGAAATATTTCGAGCCGGACCCCCAGCATCCCAAGCATTTCCTGTCGGTGCGGGGGGTGGGCTACACCTTCGTGGGCTGATTTTTTCACGGCCGGAGGCAACCCCTCTTTTTCCAAGGCGTCTTTTCACCGGACCAAGGGTCTTCCTTGGATCTGGTTCCATCAATTCCTTGCAGGTTTACCGCGCAGGAGGCCCACCGGCCTCCTGTTCGGTTTTCATACCCCTGCTTCAGGCCACACAGAATCGGCAGAACCGGCTTTTGGGGTCGTGCTGCACGGGTATTCCCGGATCCAGCATGGTTCGGGCAACGTCCTGGAAGAACGCCTCGATGGCGGGCATCATTTCCCGGCCGATGCGGTCGCTGCCATCCACCCGAAGGTACACGCCGCCACTGGCGCTGGGGCGTTGGAGGGGTAGCAGGCCGGCCCGCACGGCCTCCACTTCCGGATGCTTGTTCAGGTACAACCAGGCATAGGTGAGCAATTGGGCGGCGTAGCGTTTGCCGCCGTTGAAGGCGGCCAAGGTGGGTTCATGCACCGTGAGTTCGGCGTCGTTCACCCGGCCCGTCTTCAGGTCCAGGATGTGCACGCGTCCGTCCCGCACATCCACCCGGTCCAGACGACCGCGGAGATGCACCGGTGTGCCCAGCGCCGCGGACGCCCGGGGTACTTCCCCGTTCAGGTCCAGCTCCAAGGCCGAAGGCACGATGTCCGCGCCTCCTTCCACCAGCTCCGCCTCCTTGCGCAGGAATCGTTGGGCGGCCTGGGCGGCCATTTCGAGCTGCAGCAGCGGTTGTCCGGCCTCCATCACTTCGGGGGCCACCACGGAGGCCAGGGTGGTGCGCAGGGCCGCCGGCACACGAGTGGCCGCTTCGCGCAGGTCGTCCGCGCGCAGGGAGGAACCCAGCCACGGGCGATACAGGTTCTCCACCGTGGTGTGCAGCCCTTCGCCCAGTACGTTGGCTGCAATGCGGGCGGCCACCTCGTCCGTTTCCTTCACCCCCAGCACGCGGCGTAGGTGGAAGTCGAGCGGGCAGGTCAGCCACTCACCCAGTTGGGAAGGGGTGAGTCCTTTCTGCAACAGGGCACGGAGCCGGGCCAGTACAGCCTCGTCCTTCGCCACCAGCACGGAAGCCGTGGCGCGCACCGGGACGGGTATGCGGGCCTGGCGGGCGGTGAAGGATACCGGTACGCGGTGGGCCAGTTCATGCTCCAACTGCAGGATGTAGCGACTGCGGCCCTTGGAGGCATCCCCCTCGGGATGCACCAGCACCAGCAGTTCCGCTCCGTGCAGCATGCGCATGAAGTTGTAGGCCTGCACGGCATCGGTGCTATCGCGCAGGGGCATGGCGTAGGCCCGGCGCAGCTCGAAGGGGATGAAGGAGCGATCGTTGCCGCCGGAGGGCAGATCACCCTCCTGCGCACCCAGCACCACGATGCGGCGATGGTCCAAGGCCCGCGTTTCCAACAGGCCCATCACCTGGACCCCTTGCAACGGCTCACCGAACAGGCCCACTTCGGCCGTGCGGAGCAGGCGCTGGTGGATCCGCCCGTAGGCGGAGGGGTCGAGGTCGGGGTGATAGGTGGCCAGCAGGGGCTGGAACCGCTGCAGGGCCAATGAAGCCTGGTAGAGCTGTTCGGTGGAGAAGGCATCGTGCTGCACCAGCAGGCGGGCCCAGGAGAGGAGGGCGTTGGTTCGTTCGGGCAGGTCGTGTGCGGCGTTGGTCACCGAGGTGAAGACCTGGCGGGCATGTTGGCCGAAGGGTTCCGGCAGCGCATCCGCGAAGGTGCCCAAGCGGGCGACCGGTACGAAGGTGCGTTGGGATCGGGCCACGTCGGCGAGCAGCTCGCGCGTGGCGTGTGCGGTGCTGCCTTGTTGCAGGAAGGGGTGGCGCAGTAGGCGTTCCACGTCGCGGTGGAAGTAGCCCTTGTCGGGGCGGGCTCCGGCATGCAGCTCCAGCAGCGCCTCCAACAACGCACCGGCCGGCAGGTTGGAGACCGGTGAACCCATGGTGACGTTGATGGCACCGAGGTCCGTGGGCAGGGCCTCCAACACGGGCCCCAGCAGGTTGCCGTTGGCGAGCACCACTGCCGTGGCCCTACGTTCGTCGGGGGCGGCCTCCACCAGCAGTCGTGCAGCGCACCAGGCCTGGGCGGCCTCGTTCGGCGTACCCACGGTCTCCACCTTCAGCTGTCCCGAGCGGATGCCGTCCACCGGAGGGATCATCCCGGGTCCGAAACGTCCGATGGCCTTCCGGAGGTGGAGTCCAGCTTCCTGGGCATGGTCGGTGAGGTAGTAGGTATCGGCATCCCAGGCGAAGCGGGCGATGCCTTGGCGCCGCGCGCGATCCAGGATCCTTTCCTGCGCGGGCGTGAGTGCGTTGAGGCCAGCGAACCAGAGGGTGCGCCAAGGCAGGGCGGTATCCTGCTCCGCCGCGATGCGTTCCACCAGTCCGTTGGTGCCGAGCGAGCGGGCCTGGAGGCGCGTGTTGAGCGCCGCATGCAGCCGCCCCTTCATGGCCCAATACCGCACCATTCGCTGTTGTCCGGGGCTGAGCGGGTCCTCGTTGAAGCTCCATTCCAGCTCCTCCCACGAACGCAGGTCGCGGTAGAAACCGTCGAGCGGCACCAGGTGCGCATCGGCCTCGCTCATGTCGTTGAGCGCCGTTGGGGCCCATTGCAGGAATTCGGTGAGCGGTTGTGCTTCCCCTGCGCTCACTTCGCGGTAGGCCTCATAGGCCTCGAAGAGCAGTTCCTCCATCGGCAAAGGCCGGTGCCCGGAGATCCGTTGGGTGCAGGTGGCCAAGGTCAACAGCTCGGGGCTCCACAGGGGGGCACCCGCGGCGCGGGCCAAGGCATGGCGCAGGTGAAGGCCCGCACGCTCACTGGGCAGCACCACGGCCACCTCGCGCAGGGCGGTGCCGTGCTCGGCGAGGATGGCGTGCGCCAAGCGGACAAGGAAGGGTTCCATCGATCTTCGCGCAAAGTAGTCCGGCCACCCATGGCAGCCATCTATCCCCTCTACCGCCGCTTGCGCAACGGTGCCAGCCTGTATCGCATCGAAGCGGAGGACCGCTTCACCGAACTGCAGCGGGTGGGAGCGGGGTGGCTGGTGCATGTGGTGGTGGCCGACCGTTATCCGGAGCGGGTGCGCCTGTCCGAACTCATCTTGGCATCGGACCACGGTGTGGAGCCTGCAACGGAGGCGGAGTTCCAAGCGGCGTGGGCCGTTCGCCGTTCCCCGTTCTGAGCCCACGGGCAACGCCAGGGGGTATATTCGTGTCGTTACCCCGACATGCGTCATCTCCTCTCCTTGGTCCTGTTCCTGCTGGCCGCGCTGGCCCGGCCGGCGCACATCATCGGAGGGGAGATGTACTACACGCACGTCAGCGGCAATACCTACGAGGTAACGCTGAAGCTCTATCGGGAGTGCAGCTCCACGGCCTTCGACTTCACGGCATCGATCGGAGCGTTCGACGTGGGCAACCAGTGGGTCGGTGATTGGGCGTTCGATCTGGACGGCGAGGAGGAGATCCCTATCGAAACGGGTAATCCGTGCATGACCGCCCCGCCCGACCTGTGCATCTCCATGGGCACCTACATCGGCCTGATCGATCTACCGCCGATCCAAGGAGGTTATACGCTGAGCTATCAGCGCTGCTGCCGCACGCCGGACATCACCAACCTGTTCGATCCCGGCACGCAGGGCATCACCTGCCGCGTGGATATCCCCGATGCCGCCGCCGTTGGGGACAACAGTTCACCAGCCTTCCAGTACTACCCCCCCATCGCGCTCTGCCTCAACGAGCCCATGGTCATCGACCATTCCGCGCTGGATGCCGACGGTGATGACCTGGTGTACGAGATCTGCGCCCCTTTCATCGGCGGCACCACCATCGCCCCCACACCGGCTCCTCCGGCGGCCCCGCCGTACGATGAGGTGAGCTGGGCCCCGGGCTTCTCCGTGGGCAACATCATCACCGCCTCGCCGGCGCTGGTGATGGATGCGAACACGGGTGTCTTCACCTTCACCCCCACACAGCTCGGACAGTTCGTGATCGGGGTGCGGGTGAAGGAATACCGCAACGGTGTGCTGCTGGGTTCGGTGGTGCGCGACTTCCTGTTCGAGGTGGTGGCCTGCACCGCCGGTATCGTATCGGTGATCGAGGACAATACCGAGGAGGTACGCTGCACGGGACTCACGGTGCCCTTCGGGAACAACAGCCTGGGCGGCGATTTCTACCACTGGGACTTCGGTGTGGCGGGCACCGATGCCGACACATCGAACCTGGAACAGCCCACCTTCACCTTCCCCGCCGAAGGGTTCTACACGGTCACCTTGGTGGTGAATCCCACCTGGGCCTGCGGTGATACCACGGTGCTGACCTACGAACTGCGGAACCCGCTGACCATCGACTTCGAGGCGCCGCCCATCCTGTGCCCGGACCAGTTGCCGGTGACGCTGGAGGCCGAGGGCAACTTCACGGCGCTGGCATCCGTGCAATGGACCTATCCTGGCGGGTTCTCCCCCGACCCTACGGCCCATGGCCTGGATCTCACCTATGCCACCTTGGGCACGCATATGGTGTCCGTGCAGGTGGAGGAGCATGGTTGCGAGGCGGAATACACCGATAGCGTGCGCATCATGGCCCCTCCCGTGGCCCTGTTCGTTTCGGACACCAACGGATGTGTGCCCTTCACCACGGCGTTCGTGGACCAGTCCACCGGAAGCACGCCGTTACGCTACCTCTGGGACCTGGGTGACGGCACCCTGAGCACGGACAGCATACCGGTGCATACGTATACCGAACCGGGTGTGTATGATGTGCGCCTCACCGTGAGCACGGACTCCGGTTGCATCGCATCCAGCACGTTGCTACTGACGGACCAAGTGAGCGTTTGGCCGCAACCGATCGCCCGTTTCATGGTGGATCCGTTGGTCACCGATCTGATGGACCCCAACATCACCGTGTACGACCAATCCGAGGATGCCGAGCAGCTGCTGTACGAGGTGGAAGGCGTGCAGTACACCGTGCCGGAGTTCGCGCACCTGTTCAACGATGGGGGCTGGCATGATGTGGTGTTGACCGCCGTGAGCGGCCTGGGTTGCGTGGATACGGCGGTGACACGGGTGTTCGTCGGCGATCATCTGTTCTACGCCCCGAACACCTTCACCCCGAACGGGGATGGGATCAACGACAGTTGGTTGCCGCAGGTGAAGGGTGCTCGCAAGTACAAGCTGGAGGTTTTCGATCGGTGGGGGCATTCCGTTTTCGAGACCACGGATCCCGATCGTTCGTGGGACGGTTCAGGCGCAGGACAGGGCATCTACCACTACCGCGCCTGGCTCACGGAATACGGTCCGTTGGAGCGCGAGTATCGCGGTTCGGTGTCGCTGCTGCGCTGATCAGCCATGGTCCTTCCGCATGTCGATATGCGGGATACCGTCCAACGGATACACCGCGCTGGTGGCCTGGAAACCGAGCGAAGCATAGAAGCCCTCCAAGTGGGCCTGTGCCGAGAGTGCGCATCGCGGACTTCCATACGTGCGGATCACGGCATCGAGCGCTTGTTGCATGCATTGCCGTGCATGTTGTGCACCGCGATGGTCCGGATGCACCACCACCCGTCCGATGTGCGGAAGGCCGTCGCTGCCGGGTGCCAGCACGCGCGCATATGCCGCCAATGCACCATCCGTGGTGCGACCCATCACATGCAGTGCGGTGGGATCCGCACCGTCCACCTCGGCGTAGGCGCAGTTCTGTTCCACCACGAAGACGTCCGTGCGCAAGCGCAGCACGTCGTGCAGTTCGTGCACGGTGAGCGCGTCGAAAGCGGCGATGCGCCAGTGCAGTCCGTTGTTGTTCATGGCAGCACGTCCACGATGCGGTTCTCGCGCAGATAGAGCAGATGGGCCGAGGTGGGCCGGCCATCGAGCTGCTCGATCAACGCGGCATAGGTGAGCACCTGTTGGTGGTGCGCCTCCTCGGGCAGTCCCGTCTTGATGTCCAGCACCCGATTGCGGCCGGCATCCTGCACGATACGGTCGGGTCGAAGGGCCTTGCCTTCGGCGGTGATGAGGGTGGCTTCGTTGAGCGCGACCAAGGAAGGGGCGAAGAAACGGTCCATGCCCGGAGCGGCCAGGATCGCCGCGAGTTGTTGGGCGATGCGGTCGCGCTCCCCGGGATCCCAGCCCTGCATCAGCGGTTCGGCATCCAGCGCGCGCGGAAGGTCCTCCGGCACCTGGATGCGGGCCAGCACGGCGTGGATCGCCCGGCCGCGCGAACGATAGGGGTCCGGGTCGGAGGGGTCCCATTCCGGCGGTGCTTCCTCGCGGATGGCCAATGCGCGCAGGCCTTGTTCACCCGGTACGCTGAGGTCGGCCGGCGCTTCGGTGGGGGCCGGCGCGGTGGTGGTCGTGGTGCGTTCCCCGGCGGTGAACACCTGGCCGCCCTGCAGTTGGAAGTGGGCGCGCATCGCTGCGATCAGGGGGTCGTTGCCACCGGCCTCCAGCGCGGCGTACAGACGTTGTTCGGGTCGCGTGAAGGCCACGTAGAGCAGGTTGAGGAGGTCCAACTGCTGTTGCCGGCGCTCCATCAACACTTCGGGGAGCGGCAATGATCGAACGGGTTCGCGGAAGCGGACGAGGGCGGTGGGCAGCTCGGGGTCGGCGGAGCGGGCATCCACCCAGATGCGTTCGTCGTGCGCTCCACGGGTGCCCATGTTGCTCCAGGGCACGATCACCACGGGGAACTGCAGCCCCTTCGAAGCGTGCACGGTCATGATGCGGATGGCGTCGGCGGTGGGTGCGCCGCTGGCGGAGCGTTTGCCTCCGATACGGTCCCAATGTTCCAGGAAGCCGCTGGGTGGGTCGGCGTGCTGTGTGCTGAAGGCGTGCACCTCCTGGAGCAGGCCCATTGCGAAGGCGTCCGCACCGGGATCGATACCCAAGGCGGAAAGGATGCGGTGCACCAAGGTGAAGAGCGGTAGGCGGGTGCCCAGTTCCGGATGGCGCGCCAACCATCCCCGCAGGATCTCGCGCGGTGGGGTGGTGGAAGGGAAGGGGAAAGCATCCTCCCCGGCGCTGTCCAGCACGCCCATGTACTGCACGGCGCGTGCGGCATGCACATCCTCATTGCGATCCAGCCAGGCCAGCACCGCGAGGGCGGCGTTCACACCGGCATCGGCGTTCAGCGCCAGGCCGTCGGGTGATACCACGTTCCAGCCGCGGGTCACGAGGTGCTGGGCGATGGCCCGGCCTTGTGTGCGGGTGCGGATCAGCACGGCGATGTCACCCGGGCGGAAGCCGTCGTCCACGGATTCCTGCACGCGGCGCGCGGTGAATTCCAGCGCTGCATCGGCCGCTTCACCATCCAGGCAGGCGATCTCCACCAGGCCGGACATAGCGCGTTTCGGGTCCTGCTCATGCCGGTCGTACACCCGTTGGTCCTCGGTATCCAGCACGCCGCGGAGTGTGGCGAAGAGGGCGTTGTTGGTGTGGATGATGGCGTTGCCCGAGCGGTAGTTGCCGGTGAGGCGTGGGCGGTCGCGGTTGCTGCGCAGCAGCACCTGTTCCGTCGTCCCTCCTTCGGCCAGCTTGTGTTTGGCGAAGAGGTGCGGTAGCAGCACGAACTGACGGGCCTCGCCGTTGCGGAAGCGGTAGATGGCCTGCTTGGCATCCCCCACCAGCAAGGCCGAACCCGTGAGACCCTGTTCATCGGTGGTGCTGAGGGCGTTCTCCAGCAGCGGCAACAAGGCATGCCACTGCATCACGGAGGTGTCCTGGAACTCATCGATCAGGATGTGGTGGTAGCGTTCGCCGAGCCGTTCGAAGAGGAAGGGCGCGGGTTCCTGCTGCACGATGTCGGCCACCTTGCGCGTGAGGTCGCTGAAGAAGGCGATGCCCTCCTCGGTCTTGATGCGTTCGAGGCGTTCATCCAGGGCGTGCAGGGCGGCGGTGGGCATCAGGTCGCGCCAGATGCCCATGGCCAAGGCGTGCAGCCCCAGTTCCTCCTGCGCGTCGATCACCTCGCGCATCGCCTGTTCGAGCACCGGTGCGATGCCCTCGATGGCGGCCTTCACGGAGGGGTCGGCCTTGGCCGCATGCCACTTGCCCTGTTCGAAGGATCTCAGCGCGTTGCGGTTCATCTCCAGCCGATCGTCGAAGGCGGCCATTTTCCGCAGGAAGCTGTGGATGCCGGTCTTGCCGCTGGCCAGGTCGCCCGCTTCGATGCCGGCCGCCTCCACGGTGTCCAATGCGGTGCGGGCGATGGTGCGGATGCGGTCACGGAACTTCCGGGTGCGTTCGCCCAAGCGGGCCTGGATGGCGATGTAGCGTTCGTTGCTGAGGTCGCGCAGCATCCGCAAGTGCTCCAGCGCATCCTCCCGGCCCAATTGTTTGGAGAGGGACAGCAGCGGACGTTCGGGCCGCCAAGCGCGTTCCTCCTCCAACAGCTGGTTGCAGGTCTCCACCAGCAGGGCCGTGAGGGCGGCATCGCTGCCGACATCCTCCAGCAGCAGGTCCACCGCCTTGGTGCGGTAGTGGTCCTCCTCGGTGGTCATCTGCAGGTCGTGGTCCAGGCGCAGGTCACGGGCGAAGGGCATCACCACACGGCGGGTGAAGGCGTCGATGGTGCTCACCGCCAGTTGCGGCCAGTGGTGCAGCATGTGCTCCATCACCAATTGCGCGCGCCGGGCGGTCTCCTCCGCGCTGATGGCGCAGGCGGTCATCAGGTCGTTGCACACATCCTGCAAGGGGATGCTGAGCTCGCCCCGGCGCGAGAGTCCTTCGAGGTAGTCGATGATCCGTTCGCGCATCTCACCGGCGGCCTTGTTGGTGAAAGTGAGGGCGAGCACCTGGCGATAGGCCTCGGGCGAGAAGGTCCGGTCCGAACCGCGCAGGCACAGCAGCAGGTAGTGCTTCACCAGCGCGTGGGTCTTGCCGGCACCGGCGGAGCTGTGGAGCACTTCGAACATGTGGCCGTTTAAGGGTAGTGCCGAATGTAGGGGGTGCCCGGCGCGCACAGGGTTTAATTTCGTTCCCGTGCACCGGCCTCGGGTCATCCTCCCATGAAGCGCTTTCCCTCCTTTCTGTCGATCGTCCTACTGCTGGGAACCCTCGTCGGTTGTCGCCCCGATGACCCGGATCCACCTGTGGCCCCCGGACCTCCATCGCCGGTGGTGAAGGTGACCGTGGAGCCGCGGTGGAACGGAGGTGCCTTCGATAAGAACCAGGTGTATGTGAACGCAGCGGGGCAACCGGTGAAGGTGCAGCAGTTGAAGATGTACCTGTCGCGTTTCCGGTTGATGCGTCCCGGTGGGGAAGTGGAACTTTTCGATGCGGATCTTTTCGGCGTGGTCGATGGTGCGGTATCCCGGACCTTCACCCTTCCGGCCGGCGATTACGATGAGGTGCGTTTCGGGTTGGGTCTGCCTCCCGAGCTGAACCACGGCGATATCAGCCAGATCCCTGTGAACGACCCGCTGGGCAACAACGGTGGGATGTACTGGAGTTGGGCCACCATGTACCGCTTCGTGGTGTTCGATGGCCGTTTCAGCAACGATCCGGATCCCACGCAGCCGCTACCGTTCACGTTCAGCCTGCACACGGGTCTGGACACGCTTTTCCGCCAGCTCGCCTTCCCGATCTCCGCACAGGCCACCGCAGGTGATACCACCCGATTGACCGTGGTGGTGGACATCGGACATTTCTTCGGCAATGGTGAGGAGGTGCTGGACCTTTCCCAAGGTTCGCAGTGGCATGGTACGGTGGAGGACCTGGAGCTCGGCATCCGGTTGGCGGATCTTCAACGCGATGCCATCACCGTGGAATGAGACCCGGGCCGGCGTTAGCTTTCCTTGTGCTGCTCTCGGCCTGCCGGAAGGACCCCGCGATGGAAGCCTTGGGGGAGGTGGAGCCGCCCTTCGTTCGGGTGCTTCCCCCGGGAGCGCCCGAACCACCCGATGCGGACACCGACCCGCTAACGTGGAGCAAGGTCAAGCTGGGCAAGGCGCTCTTCTTCGATGAGCGCATGTCGATGGGCCACGGCCTTTCCTGCGCCTCCTGCCATCATCCCGAGCGGGCCTTCAGCGACACGGTGGCCTTCAGCGCCGGAGCGAACGGGGCAGTGGGTGTACGCAATGCGCCCACGCTCGGTAACGTGGCCTATCATCCGCGGTTCAATCGGGATGGCGGCATTCCGACCTTGCATCAACAGGTGCTGGTGCCCGTGACCGATGTGCTCGAGATGGATGCCGATATCCATGCGGTGGCCTTGGCCCTGCGGAACCAGGAGCCCTATCGCACCCTGAGCCACAAGGCCTATGGCCGGGAGTTGGACCTCTTCGTCATCACACGGGCCATCGCTGCGTACGAGCGCATCTTGATCAGCGGCTGGTCGCGTTTCGATCGGTACCTGCAGGGCGATGCCATGGCTCTTACGCCGATGGAGATCGCGGGCCACGGTGTCTTCATCGATGCGGGATGCACGGCCTGCCATGGCGGCTTCGACCTCAGCGACCACGATTTCCACAACGTTGGCCTGGCGTTGGACCATGCCGATGACCCCGGACGCCAACGCATCACGTTGGATCCCGACGACCGGGGCAAGTTCAAGACACCGACCCTGCGCAATGTCGCGCTCACCGCGCCCTACATGCACGATGGCAGCATCGCCACGTTGGAGGAGGTGGTGGACCATTTCAACAGCGGTGGTCTGCCCGACCCGAACAAAAGTCCATTGATGCAGCCGTTGGGCCTTACGGGTCAGCAGCGCGACCAGTTGCTCGCTTTCCTGCGGAGCCTCACGGATGAACGATCTTTGGACCCGCTTCCATGAAGAAGAACGTCCTGCTGGTCATCACCCTCCTCGGCCTCCTCGTTGCGGCGTGCAGGAAGGACAAGGAGGAGGAGCCCACGCCCACACCGCCCGCACCGGGCATCGGTACGCCTTATGACCTGGTGCTCCCGAGCAACCTGCCGCCGATGGCGATCCCACCGGACAATCCATTGACGGTGGAAGGCGTGGACCTCGGGCGTTACCTGTTCTACGAGGAGCGCCTCTCGGGCGACAACACGATGAGCTGCAGCAGTTGCCATGCACCGGCCATGGCCTTCACCGACGGACTGGCGGTGAGCACCGGCATCGATGGTATCGCGGGCAAGCGCAGTTCCATGCCGCTCTTCAACCTGGGCTATTCGCAGTTCTTCTTCTGGGACGGGCGTGCCGTTTCGCTGGAGCAGCAGATCCTGGAGCCCGTGACCAATCCGATCGAGCTGCACGACACCTGGCCGAACGCCGTATCGAAGTTGCAGAACGATGGCGCCTATCCGGCCTTGTTCAACGCCGCTTTCGGCACGCAGGTGATCACCCCCACGTTGGTGTCCAAGGCCATCGCCCAGTTCCTGCGCACGTTGGTGAGCGGAAACAGCAAGTACGACAAGGTGGTGCGCGGGGAGGACATCTACACCAACGAGGAGTTCCAGGGCCGGGTGCTGTTCGAGGCGGAAGGGGGACCGGTGGGCCAGCAGATCTTCCTGCCCGGTGGGGGATTCGTGGTGGGCCAAGGGGGGGCGGATTGTTTCCATTGCCACAACCAAGGTGCGGGTCTCTTCACCGATGAACAGTTCCACAACAATGCCTTGGACACGGAGCCGTTCGCGGATCAAGGCCGCGCCGCAGTGACCAACGACCCCTTCGACGCGGGCAAGTTCAAGACCCCTTCGCTGCGCAACATCATGCTCACCGCGCCCTACATGCACGATGGTCGTTTTGCTACCATCGATGAGGTGATCGATCATTACAACGACGGTGGTCACTCCTCTTCCACGGCCGACCCCTTCATGAAGTTCACGGACCCCGATCTGACCTTGGAGCTGACGCCGCAGAAACGCGAGCAGCTCAAGGCCTTCCTCAACGCGCTCACCGACGTGGATTTCGTGAACAACCCGGCCTTCCAGGATCCCGGGCCGCCGGTGCCTTGAGGATGTGCTGTTCGAAGGATGGGGTGTGGCGGAGTGTCCACTGCACACTTCGGCCCTCCCACTTCACCCTTCACACTTCGGATTACGCCGCGGCAACGGCCACCACGGGCCGCCAATCATAGCACCGCATACGGTCGCTGAACACGGCCGATTTGAAGAGGCTGGTGCCGAGCAACATGCGCGCGCATTCCTGCACGCCCTCGGTGATGCTCGGATGCGGATGGGCCAGATCGGCGAGTTCGCGGATGCCGAGACCGGTATGCATCATCAGGGCCACGGCCTGTATGGCGCTGCTGGCGTGTTCGCCCACGGCGCGCATGCCGAGCACACGCATCCGGTCATCATCACTGACGATCAGCTTGAAGAAGCCCTTGGTGCGGCGCATGGCGATCGCGCGCGCGATGCACGAATAGTCGATGCGGGCCACGCGGTGCGGAATGCCCTGCTTGCGGCATTCCTGTTCGTTCAGTCCCACGCCGGCCACTTCGGGGTCGAGGAACATGATGGTGCTGATGTTGTCGTAGCTCACGGGCCGGGCATCCAGTCCGAAGAGCTGTTCCACGGCGCGGCGGCCTTCCATCTCGCCGAGGTTCACCAGCATGTTGGTGCCCATGGCATCGCCCACCACATGCAGGTGCGGCAATGAGCTGCGGGTGCCCACGAGCACGGGCAGTCCTTTCTGCGGATCGAACGCCACGCCGGCCTCCTGCAGGCCGATGCCCTCGAGATTGGGCACACGTCCCACGGATACCAAGGCCTTCTCCACCACCACTTCTTCCCGACGGCCATCCTCATAGGCGATGGTGTAGCGCACGCCTTCGGGCGCAGCTTCGATGTGTTCCAGGCGCGCACCGCGATGGATCACCACGCCCTTGCGTTCCAGGCCATGGGCGATCAGCTCCGATACGTCGGCGTCCTCGAAGGGCAGGATGCGCTCGGCACGATCGATCAGGTGCACGCGGGTGGTGCCGAAATTGCTCAGGATGGTGGCGAACTCACAGCCGATGACACCGGCACCGACGATCACGATGCTCTTGGGGAGATCGTTCATGGCGAAGATGCCGTCGCTGGACAGGATGCGCTGCTCATCCGTTGGTATGTTCGGCAACTGCCGCGGGCGGCTGCCCGTGGCGATGATGATGTGCTCCGCGGTGATGCGGTGTTGGTCGGCACCGCGATCGATGGTGATCGTGTTCGGTCCCGCAAGCCTCCCTTGTCCGCGCAGGTGCGTGAAACGGTCGGGTGCGTTCTGCTTCAGCAGTTGCAGGTGGCAGGCGTGGAGGTACTTGCGTTCGAAGATGGCCTCGGCCAGGATGCGTTCGATCTCGGCCCAGGAGAGGCGGAAGGGTTCGCGGCCGCGGGTGCGGACGGTCTCGTTGGCGCTGGCCACGCGTTGGCTCAGTTCCCAAAGCGTCTTGGAGGCCAAGGCACCGTTGAAGATGCCGGTGCCACCGATGTGCTCCCGTTCGATGAGGACGGTGCGCTTGCCGAGGTCCAGGGCACGCATCGCAGCGGCATAACCCGCGGGTCCGCCACCGATGACGCAGAGGTCGAAATGTTCCATGTTCAAGGCCGTGCGTGGTGGCCGTTGGGCGGCTGATACGAGGGGGTGCGTTCCGGGGTTCGGCGGAAATGGTCCGGTCGTTCCGGGAAAGGTGATGGACACCCTGTTCAGGGCCTTGGTCGGATCGGGAACGGCCTTGCGGTATCCTTCCGGGGACGGGCCGCGTATGCATGCGCCACGACCCGTGCCCATGAAGAACATGCGGACCCTTGCCTTCCTTACCCAGGCCCTGCTGCTGCTGGCCGGTCGGCTGTCGGCGCAATGCCCGCAGCTCTATGATCACGCCGGGCTTCCGAGCGCTGCGCCCACGTGGTACAGCTGTTCGGGCACCAACTTCAACCTGGTGATTGCCACGCCCCAGACGGTGGTCGGTCCGTACACCATCAACTGGGGCGATGGTAGCCCGGTGCACAACGGCGTGGGCCTGGCTCCGCCGCAGACCGTGCAGCACAACTACCCGCTCGCCGTGGCCGAATACACGGTCACCTTCTCCACGCCCACCGGTTGCACCGTCACGGGTACGGTGATCATGGAGCAGAGCACCAGCGCTTCCATCCAGATCCCCGTGGGTGGCCTCACCCAGGTATGCGCGCCGCAGTCCGTTGACTTCATCAACAGCAGCACGAACACCTCGCCCAACACCACCTTCATCTGGGACTTCGGTGATGACACGGCCCTCGAGACCTACGACCATACCAACCTCGGCCAGACGCTGACGCACCTGTACGAGCAGGGCACGGTGAGCTGCGAGACCATCGTACGCCTGACCGCCTACAACGAGTGCAACACGCTCCAGGGCGGGCCCAGCATCGCCACGTTCAACCCGATCCGGGTGTGGGACATCGACAGCGCGAACATCACACCCAGCGCCACGCTGCTCTGCTGGCCGGACAACGAGGTGACCTACACGAACACCACGGACCGGAACTGCCTGATGCAGGGCAACATCTACCAGCGCTACGAGTACTGGAACTTCGGTGACTACTGGGGCCTGGGCCACGACTCCATCATCGACTGGACACCTTGGCCGCCGACGTTCCCGCACACCATCGCCTACCCGGCGATCGGTACCTACGAGGTGATGCTGCAGGACAGCAACTACTGCGGTATCGACACCACGTACATCACCATCCAGATCGTACCCCCGCCGCAGGTGACCCTGTCGGTGGACCCCGACACCGTCTGCGCAGGTGAAGCGGTGGTGTTCACCCCCACGATGACCGGCGGCGCCAATCAGCACCGTTGGAACTTCGGTCAGGGTGCCGGTTGGCAGGTGAGCGGAGCGGGCACGCAATCGCGCGTATACAACACACCGGGCACCTACATCGTGCGTTACGTGGCCAGCATCAACGGCGCCACGCCGGGCTGTTCGGACACGGCCAGCGTAACCGTGACGGTGCTACCCAGCCCCACGGTGGACTTCACGCTGGACGAGGATGCCGCCTGTGTCTCGTTGACCACCGATCCCACGAACAACAGTGTCGGCGGTACGGTGTGGACCTGGGATATGGGGGATGGCACCACGTTCAACGGCTTCGATCCCCCACCGCACACCTACACCACCATCGGCGATGCCATCATCACCCTCACGGTGGCCAACCCGCAAGGTTGCACGGACCACATGTGGTTGCCGGTGCATGTGTACCCGATACCGGTGCCGGACATCGGTGTGCAGAGCGTCTGCTTGGGTGAACCGGCCTCCTTCACGGACCTCACGGTGACCCCTGCGGGCAATCCGATCCAGCAATGGGATTGGACCTTCGGTGATGGCGGTACCGCGAACATCCAAGCACCGCAGCACACCTATGCCAATGCGGGCAACTTCAACGTGCAGCTCACGGTGACCACGCCCTATTGCAGCGGCACGAGCACCGAGCAGATCACGGTGGAAGGACTGCCCACGGCGGGCTTCACGATGGACGATGACCTGGGTTGTTCGCCCTTCCCGGTCGCCTTCACCAACACGAGCTTGGGTGCGGTGAGCTACATCTGGCATTTCGGCGACGGTGCCACGAGCAATGCCAGCGATCCCACGCACACGTACCTGAACTTCACGGGTGCGGCGATCACGGACACGGTCGTTCTGATTGCCAGCACGGCCTTCGGTTGCACCGACACCACCGAGCAATTGGTCACGGTGCATCCGCCGGTGAACGCCGCCTTCACGCACGATGCGGTGCCCGGCTGCGCACCCTTGGACGTGCACTTCACCAACGGCAGCACGGGCGCCAGCAGCTACCTCTGGAACTTCGGTGACGGCAACACCAGCACCGAGGCCGAGCCGGATCACCAGTACGTCAACCTGTCGTTCGTGCTCCAGAACTACACGGTGAGCTTGACGGCCACCTCGCCCGCAGGCTGTTCGCACACCGTGCAGCAGACCATCACGGTGTACCCCACGCCCGACTTCACCTTCGTGGCCGCGCCCGACAGCGGTTGCACCCCGTTGAACGTGACCTTCCCGGCGGTGGTGGGCGCGGTGCTCTATCAATGGAGCTTCGGTGACGGCAGCTACGGCAGCGGTCCCAGTCCCCTGCATACGTATGTGAACAACAGCGATACGGTGCAGGACTATCCCGTTACGCTGATCGCCACCAACGCCTTCGGTTGCTCGGATACCACCCATGGAACGGTCCGCGTCTTCCCGCTTCCAACGGCGCAGATCGCACTGGACCAAGTGAGCGGTTGCCATCCCTTGGTGGCGAACATCACCAACAGCTCGCAGGGTGCGGTGCAGTACGCGTGGAACTACGGCGACGGCAACACCTCGGCCAACGCCGATCCGGTGCACTCCTACACGTGGTACAACTACGCGGGTCCTGCAGGGGTCACCTTTCCGATCGGCATGACCGCCACGAGCCAGCACGGCTGCACGGCCACGGCCACGGCACAGGTGCAGGTCTTCCCGCAGGTGCAGGCCCTGTTCACGTTGGATACCGTCGGCTGCTCGCCCTTCGATGCGAACATCGTGAACAGCAGCACCGGAGCGCAGAGCAATCTCTGGATCTTCGGTGACGGTGGTGGTAGCACGGCCGTACAACCCGACCATTTCTTCTTCAATGAAGGACTGGACGACGTGGTGTTCCATCCCCAGCTCATCGTCACCTCCACCTTCGGTTGCCGGGACACCTTGATCCGCGATATCGTGGTGCATCCCCAACCCATCGCGCAGTTCGTGCCGAACCCCGCCATCGGTTGCACGCCGCTCGCCGTGGAACTGCAGGATTACACCATCGGAGCCACGGGCATGGCCTGGGACTTCGGTGACGGTACCGGCTACAACGGTGCTCCGGGCAACGTGGCGCACACCTTCGTGAACACCACCGCCGGACCGATCGAGGTACCGGTGCGTTTGATCGCCACTTCGCCCTTCGGATGTCTGGATACCACCATCGTCGCGGTGGATGTGTACCCCCCGGTCGTGGCCGCCTTCGATGCGCCCACCGAGGCCTGCTCCCCCTTCGTGCTCGATCTGGAGGCCACGGGCGCAGGCGGTGTGCAATGGTTGTGGGACATGGGCAACGGGGTGATGCTCGTGGGTGAGGAGGTATCGTACACCTACGTGAACAACGGCAGCACCGACCTCAGCTACGATATCGAGCTGGTGACCACCTCCGCCTATGGTTGTTCCGATACGCTGGTGCATACGATCACCGTGCACCCTGCACCCACGGCCGCCTTCACGGCAACCCCCTTCAGCCAGCAGTATCCGAACGCCACGGTGGACCTGTTGAACAGCACACCGACCGGTCCTTGGAGCTACGCTTGGAACTTCGGCGACGGCAACACCTCCGCCGATCAAAACCCGATCGCGCACACCTACGGAACTTATGGCGTGTACCAGATCCAACTGGTGGTGACGGCCGGTGTCTGCGCGGACACCGTCTCGCAGCAGGTGACCATCGTACCGCCGATGCCGGTGGCCTCCTTCCTCGGAAGCGGGGAAGGGTGCGTGCCGCTGACGGTGGAGTTCACCAACACGTCGCAGTACGCCACCAGTTACATCTGGAACTTCGGTGACGGCGGTACGAGCTCCGCCGAGCACCCGGTTCACATCTACGACACGCCGGGCACCTACACGGTAACGCTGAACGCCTTCGGTATCGGCGGCACGGTCAGCACGGCGGTAAAGATCGACTCGGTGGTGGTGCATCCGCACGCCAATGCCTACTGTGTGGTGCAGCCCAACCAGGTGATCGCACCGGCGCAACCGGTGTTCACCTTCAACCTCAGCGGCAATGCCGACAACTACATCTGGGATTTCGGCGATGGCACGCTGAGCTACGAGACCGCACCGGTGCACTACTACCAACAGCCCGGGACCTACTTCGTCACCTTGATCGCGAACAACATCTGGAACTGCCCGGACACGTTCGCGGTGGTGAACGGCGTGGTGGCCTTGGCGGCCGGCGAGATCCAGTTCCCCAACGCGTTCACGCCCGGCAACTCCGGGCCCACCGATGGCGTATACGACCCCCAGAGCTATGACAACGACTTCTTCTTCCCGGTCTACAGCGGCGTGGAGAGCTACAAGCTCCAGGTCTTCGACCGGTGGGGTGAACTGCTCTTCGAGACCACGGACCCGAAGCGGGGCTGGGACGGATACTACCGAGGCAAACCGGCCAAGCAGGATGTCTACGTGTGGAAGGCCTATGCCAAGTTCACCAGCGGGGATGAGAAACGTATGAGCGGCGACGTAACACTTCTGCGATAAGAGATGAGCAACCGATACGCGATACTCGCGCTCTCCTTCTGGTCGGCCATCGGCCTGGTGAACGCCCAGCAGGGCTACACCCGTACCCATTACCGGATGTTGGACGAGGCCAAGGCCCTGCTCGATGGCGGGCAGTGGAGCGAGGCCTCCAAGATCTACAAGCGACTCCTCATCGTGGACACGGCCTTTGCGGACGTGTACATGGAGATCGCCCAATGCGAGGTGCATCTGCCCGGCATGCGTGATGCGGCCGCCGATCACTTCGCCGCCGCCGCACGCCACGGCAACATCGATGCGATGTACCACCTGGCGCTCGAACGCCACCGCCAGCAACGGTTCGATGAGACCGTTTCGTTGCTGAACGACTACCGCACGAAGACCAACCGGACCATCCTCGACGCCGAGGTGGACCGCCGCATCGGCATGGCCCGCACGGCGAAATCGCTCACCGCGAACCCCGTGGACGTGAAGATCCGCAACATGGGTGCGCAGGTGAACTCCTCGGCCCATGATTACTCCCCCGTGGTGACCGCGGACGGCAACACGATGTACTTCACCAGCCGCCGCACCGGCACCGTCGGTGGGCAGCGCGATGCCAGCGGACAGTACTACGAGGACATCTATGCCGTGCAACGCGAGGAGGGTATCTGGGGCCGGGCCTCCAATGTGGGTGCTCCGCTGAACACCAACATGATGGACGCCACCGTGGGCCTGAGCGTGGACGGCAACGAGATGGTCGTGTACCGCACCCCGCCGGAGGCCGTGAGCGG
The DNA here is from genome assembly GCA_036405935.1 of Flavobacteriales bacterium. Classification (GTDB taxonomy): domain Bacteria; phylum Bacteroidota; class Bacteroidia; order Flavobacteriales_F; family PHOS-HE28; genus PHOS-HE28. Next base: position 580 of record DASWWQ010000161.1, on the reverse strand, counting down.
TAACCTCTACCTGAGCAAACGCGCACAGGGCCGTTGGAGCGAACCCGAGGCGCTGACCGAACGGATCAACAGCGGATCGCATGAGCCCAGCGCCACGATCTCGCCCGATGGTTCGGAGATCTACTTCACCAGTGACCGTCCCGGCGGATTGGGTGGGCGCGACCTGTACCGGATCCGCCGCCTGCCGAACGGGCAGTGGAGCCTTCCGCTCAACCTCGGTCCCACCGTGAACACGCCCTACGACGAGGACGCACCGTTCCTGCACAGCGATGGTTCCACGCTCTTCTTCAGCAGCAACGGTCACAACACGATGGGCGGCTACGACATCTTCAAGAGCAACCTCATCGATACGGACATGAACGTGTGGGGATTGCCCGAGAACCTGGGTTATCCGTTGAACACGGTGAACGACGACATCTACTTCTGCCTGAACGAGGACGGCACCACGGGCCACTTCAGCAGTGAGCGCTCCAACGGCCTGGGTGGGCAGGACATCTACCAGGTGGAGTTCCCCGACAGCCAGATTGATTACCTGCTGGTGCGTGGTGTAGTGACCGACGGCTCCGATGAACCCGTGAAG
>DASWWQ010000160.1:0-8951 GCA_036405935.1 Flavobacteriales bacterium | reverse complement strand
ACACCACCGATGTGTTCGAACTGCTCGACAAGAACGAGCAGGACCTCTTCGCGGTGACCAGCGGCAACCTGAAGCGCAACTACGAGCCGATGAGCGAGCTCATCCAAGGGGCCATCGCCCAGATCGAGAGCGCCAAGAGCAAGGGTGATGGGGTCAGCGGGATCCCCACGGGCTTCGTTCAACTGGACAAGTTGACCTCGGGTTGGCAGCGCAGCGACATGATCATCGTGGCGGCCCGACCCGCCATGGGGAAAACCGCCTTCGTGCTGAGCATGGCCCGGAACATCGCCGTGGAGCACAAGAAGGCGGTGGCCGTCTTCAGCCTGGAGATGAGCAGCACCCAGCTGGTCACCCGTCTGATCGCCAGTGAATCGGGGATCAGCTCCGAAAAGCTGCGCAAAGGCGATCTCAACGACTCCGAGTTCGCGGTGCTGCACCAGCACATCTCACGCCTGACGAACGCGCCGATCTTCATCGATGACACCCCGGGGCTGAACATCTTCGAGCTGCGCGCCAAGTGCCGCCGCCTCAAGAGCCAGCACAATGTGGAATTGATCATCATCGACTACCTGCAGCTGATGACCGCCGGTGCCGAAGGGTCCAAGGGCGGCAACCGGGAACAGGAGATCAGTCAGATCTCGCGCAGCATCAAGAGCATCGCCAAGGAACTGGACGTCCCGATCATCGCCCTTTCGCAGCTCAGCCGTGCGGTGGAAACGCGCGGTGGCGACAAGAAGCCCATGCTGAGCGATCTCCGGGAGTCCGGCGCCATCGAGCAGGATGCCGATCTGGTCTGCTTCCTTTACCGCCCGGAGTACTACAAGATCCACGAGGACGAGCATGGCAGCACGCTAGGCATCGGGGAGGTCATCGTGGCCAAACACCGGAACGGTGCCATCGACACCGTGCGGCTGCGTTTCATCCCCGACCTGGCCAAATTCGCGGATCTGGAGACCACGCCCTTTAACTTAGCGGGTGGCATGGGATCGGATGGGATGCACACCATCACCCGACCCAGCCGGATGAACGATGACTTCAGCAATGACAACGACGTGGCGCCGTTCTGAACGGATGTTCCAGCGGTACACGTTCCTCCTCCTCCTCCTCCTCCTTTGCTCCTCCTCCGCATGGGCCAGCAAGCTGCTGATCCCCATGGACCGCTCCCAGAAGGACCACCTGAAGGCGTATGGCATCGCATATTGGACATTGCAGCGCGATGTGACCGTGGAATGGCTGCTCAACTACAAGGGCGGAAGTTTCCTCATCGACCACTTTCCCGCCATCGAACAGGAATGTTCCATCCGTGGGGTCACCTTCAACGTGATCGCCGACGGGCAGGCCAACGCCATCCTGGCGGAGATCGCCGACCCCGAAGTGAACATGGAAGTGGTGAAGTTGGAGAAGGCGCCCAAGATCGCCGTCTACGCTCCGGAAGGATTCCAGCCGTGGGATGATGCCGTGGCCTTGGTGATGACCTATGCGGAGATCCCCTATGAGCGTATCTACGACCGACAGATCATCGCCGGATCCTTGCCTCAGTTCGATTGGTTGCACCTGCACCACGAGGACTTCACCGGGCAGTATGGCAAGTTCTACCGTCAGTTCCGCAATGCGAAGTGGTACCAGGACCAGGTTCGCGACAGTGAAGCCGCTGCGGCAGAGCTCGGTTTCGCGAAGGTCAGCGGGATGAAAGGGGCCGTTGCCGGAAGGATCCGGGACTACGTGGCAGGAGGAGGTTATCTCTTCACCATGTGCAGCGGTACGGACAGCTACGATATCGCCTTGGCCGCCGAAGGAGTGGACATCTGCACCACCGAGTTCGACCATGATCCCATGGATCCCCAAGCGCAGCAGAAGATCGACTTCGAGAAGAGCTTCGCTTTCCGGGATTTCCGACTGGTGACCGACCCCATGGTGTACGAGTTCAGTGACATCGATGCCACGGACATCCACAATACCATCGGTATGGAGCGGGACTTCTTCACCCTCTTCGATTTCAGCGCGAAATGGGATGTGGTGCCGGCCATGCTGTGCCAGAACCACGAGCAGGTGGTGCATGGCTTCATGGGGCAGACCACGGCCTTCCGTAAAAGCCTGGTGAAGCCCAACGTGCTGGTTATGGGGGAGAACAAGGCCCAGTCCACCGCCAAATACATCCATGGCGAATTCGGCCTGGGCCAATGGACCTTCTATGGCGGCCATGATCCGGAGGACTATCAGCACATGGTGGGCGATCCCCCCACGGACCTCAGCCTGTTCCCGAACTCCGCCGGCTATCGGCTCATCCTGAACAACATCCTGTTCCCTGCGGCACGCAAGCGCAAGCAGAAGACCTGATCAGGTGTCAGGTCCATGTTCCGGCAGCGCTCGCACGTTGGTTATGTTTGCCCCAGCAAGTGAAACCCATGGACCTCAGCAAGATCATCTCCCTCGCCGGTAAGTCCGGCCTCTACCGTATCGTGGCCCAAGGCCGTCAGGCGTTGATCGCGGAATCCTTGGAGGACGGCAAGCGTATTCCGGTGCATGCCAGCGTCAAGGTGAGTTCCTTGGACGACATCAGCATGTTCACCAAGGGCGATGATGTCCCCTTGAGCGAAGTGCTGGCCAAGCTCCACACCGTGGAGAAGGGCAAACCCAGCCTCGACCCCAAGGGCGATGTGGAGGCCCTGTTCGCGAAACTGGGCGAGGCCCTGCCGGACCATGATCGCGACCGCATCTATCCCAGCGATGTGCGCAAGCTCTTCACTTGGTACGCCCTGCTGCTGAAGTCGGGTGACCTGAAGGAGAAGAAGAAGGAAAGCGCCGAGGACAAGAAGGACGATAAGGGCGCGGAGAAGGCCACGAAGGCCGCTCCGAAGAAGGCGGCCAAGGTGGCCGGGGAGGTGGTGAAGAAGGCCGCCGCTCCCAAGCCGGGTGCCTCCACCAAATCCAAGGGTGCCTCGGTGCGCAAGAGCGCCCAGCGCGGGGCCTGATCCCAGCGTTATCCGGGCACACGCCCCCGGCCGAACCCGGCCGGGGGCGTGTGCGTTCAAGGCCCACCCTTTTATCGGTACCGGATGAACCGGGCTGCCGATAACTTGCGCGGCAACGGATCTCCCCGACGATGGAACAACGTTATTCGAAACTGACCCGCTTCGGTGCGTTCGGGTCGGTGTTGGCCGTGGTGCTCGTTGCCATGGTGGGCCTGGCCGGCCGGGCGCCGGAGGCCGAGGCCCGCAACTACCACTCCGCCGCTGAACTCGCTTCCTTCCGTTCCGGGGGAGGCGGAGAGGAGGATACCGCGCGCCTTCCCATGGGCACCAACCAGTACTTCATGGGGTCCGGCCGTTGCGCCGGTTGCCATGGATACGACCCGGCGGGCTATGCGGGTGTGACCCCCGATGGCGTGGATGTGAACGTGACCGACGATTGGCGCAGCACCATGATGGCCAACAGCGCCCGTGATCCCTTCTGGCGCGCCAAGGTGAGCCACGAAGGGCTGGTGAATCCCGATCACCGAGCGGTGCTGGAGGACAAATGCACCAGCTGCCATGCACCGGCCGGACGGCACGACAAGCACATGCTGGGCCATGGCCTATATTCCATCGCCGAGTTGATGGACGATTCCCTCGGACTCGATGGGGTGAGCTGCGTACCCTGCCACATCCAAAGCGAGGACAGTCTGGGTCTGCACTTCAGCGGGAAACTGATCTTCGATACCTTGAACCGGCCGCTGTACGGCCCCTACGCGAACGAGGACATCTTCGGCGCACCGATGTCGAGCTTCGTGGGTTACGAGCCGCAGTTCGGTGCCCATGTGATGAAGGCCGGTCTCTGTGCTGGCTGTCATACGTTGATCACCGCCACATCGGACCTTTCGGGTCAACCCACCGGAGGCAGTTTCGTGGAACAGGCCACGTACCACGAATGGCTGAACTCCCGCTACAACGAAGAGGCCTTCCCGGAGATCGGGATCTCCTGCCAAGGCTGCCACATGCCCCGGATCTTCGATGGCGTGGTGATCTCGGCCAACTACCTCTTCCTGCAACCCAAGAGCCCCTTCGGCCTGCACCATCTGGCCGGTGGCAACACCTTCATGCTGGAAATGCTCAAGGAACACAAGGAGACCTTGGGTGTTCCGGCCACCGACGTGCAGTTCGATAGCACCATCGCCCGCACCAACCGGCTCCTGCAACAGAACTCCTTGCTGCTCGATGTGGACGTCGTCTCGCGCGATGCCGATACCGCCTTCATCGACGTGAAGCTCACCAACCTCACCGGACACAAGTTCCCCACGGGTTATCCCTCGCGCCGTGCTTGGATCGAGCTGGAAGTGACCAACAGCAGCGGAACGAGCGTTTTCCGCAGCGGTGGTTGGGATGAAGGCTACGAGGTGATCGGGCACGATGCCGATTGGGAACGGCACTACGACCTGATCACGGATGCGGGCCAAGCCCAGATCTATGAGATGGTGATGGGGGATGTGAACGGCGATAAGACCACGGTGTTGGACCGGGCCGCCGTTCCTTTGAAGGACAACCGCCTGCCTCCCCTGGGCTTCTCCACGGGGCACATCACCTACGACACCACCTTGATCGCCAACGTGCCCGTGTCGGACACCAACTTCAACCATGACGCCACCAACGTGGAGGGTAGCGGTACCGACATCGTGCACTACCACATACCGATGGGTGGCCAAGTGGGCGACATCGTGGTTAGGGCCAAGGTTTGGTACCAGAGCTCGCCGCCCAAATGGATGGAGGAGATGTTCGACTTCAATAGCACGGAGATCGACCTTTTCCGTTCGATGTACGAGGCGGCGGACAACACCCCCGTACTGGTGCGCCAAGCTGAAACAGTGGATGTCTCCACCGGTATCGACGACCTTCGCGAACTGGGCGTACGCATCTTCCCCAACCCGGTGCGCGACGGGCATCTGGTGATCACCGGCTTGGACGGTCGGGTATTGGAGGTCACGGTGCACGACGTCAGCGGCCGTCTGGTGGCGCGCCGTGGAGCGAACATCGGACCGCGATGGACCGTAGAACTTCCGCCTGTGAAAGGCACCTACATCGTTTCCATCCGCACGCGTGAGCGCACGTTCATCGAACGGGTGGTCAGTTTCTAGATCCGAATCCTCTCCATGCGTTCGTTCGTCTCCCGCTTCCCGGTGATCAGCTTCGCACTGCTCACCCTGGTGTTCCAGTTCTGTGTGGTATTCATCGTGATGGCCATCCGCGAACCGGGTGTGCCCTTGCCGCAGACCCCCTTGGCCAACTGGCTGTTCCGCATCCGGGTGATGGGACCCTTGGCTGCCTGCATGCTGGTGACCTGGTACCTGGAGCGTGGTCCGGGCCTGCGCAAGCTCTTCGGCTCTTATTCCCATTGGCGCACTTCCCCCAAATGGTACGTGATCGCCTTCACTTGGAAGTTCGCCTTGGCCTGGGCCGGGATCGGACTCACCGTGCTCTTCACCGATTCGGTGTGGCCCGGCTTCTTCTCGCCCAATTTCCTGCCCGGCTACTTGGAGGCCTTGCCTTTCATCCTGTTGGCCACCTTCGTGGAGGAGACCTCGTGGATCCGCTTCTCCATCTCCCGCTTCCAGGAGAAGTTCAACGCACTCACCTCCGTGACCTTCGTGGGGCTGCTTTGGGGCCTTTGGTACGTACCGATGTTCTTCTTGGGCGAGGGCTGGCCGGACGGCAACCCCGTGTACGTGTTCGTGCCCTGCATCATCGCCTTGGCGCTGTTCCTGGCCGTGATGTACAACTCGAGCCACAGCGGAACCGTGCTGTTGCTCACGCAGGTCTCCAGCAACTCCGTGTTCATGATGGTGCCCCTGCTGCCCGGATACGTTACCCGTCCCGACGGTAGCATCGACGACAACTACCTCTTCGGCTGCAGCATCGCCTTCATCCTGTTCTCGTTGTCCCTGATCTTCATCCTGGGCCCGAAGAACCTGGCGCGCCGCGAGCGGGTCCGTTGGAGCGACCCCGCTCCCGAAGCGGACCACCTGACGCAGCCCGAAGTGACGCCCGCTCCGGTGGAGGTGCGCTCCTAGGAGCCTGCGGGGATCCCAAGGGGGCCTTCCGGCGGGGTGTTCCCCGAATTGCCGGCCGTTCTACCTTGCGGCATGCACCGCACGCTTCTCTTGTTCATCGGCCTGGGTATCGGGGCTGTATCGGTCGCTCAGCATCCCTCCATCGCATCCATGGTGGATGCCCTGGATATGGACCGTATGGTGACCGATCTGCGCCAACTGAGCGGGGAGGATCCCGTGGATGTGGGGGCAGGCGAAGAATGGATCGCATCGCGCTTCCAGACCAATGCCGGCAATGCCCTGGCCACCACGTGGCTGGAACAACGTTTCGTGGCGATGGGCTACACGCCCGTGCTGCAGGAGTTCGATGCACTGGGCGGCAACGTGCTGGTGGAGAAGGTCGGCGCGGTGCATCCCGATCGCCGTGTGATCATCTGCGGGCACTACGATGCCATGCCGGGTGGCAACCAGGTGGCCCCTGCAGCGGATGACGATGGTACCGGCGTTTGTGCGGTGCTCGAAGCAGCGCGCCTCATGGCCCCGTACACGTTCGAGAACACCGTCGTGTTCGCCTTGTGGGATGAGGAGGAGCAAGGCCTGCGCGGAAGCCGGCACTACGCCCTGCAGGCTGCGGTGAACGACCTCGATATTGCAGCCGTGATCAACATCGACATGGTGGGGTACGACAGCGATCAGGACCGCTTGATGCGTCTGCACACGCGCCCTATCGCCAACAGCCTGGCCATCAAGGACACGGCGCTAGCCGCGAACGAAGCCTATGGTATAGACATGGACATCCTGGTGGTGAACCCCGGGGCCACCTACAGCGATCACGCCGCGTTCTGGGAAGAAAGCCGCGGAGCGATCCTGCTCATCGAGGATTTCGAGGGCGACGGCAATCCCGCCTACCACACGGTGAACGATGTGATCGACGTGATCGACACTTCCTATTGGGCGGATGTGACCCGCTTGGGCTTGGCCGTTACGGCCGCTTGGGCGGTGCCCTTCGAAGGCAACATCGGTGTGGCGGAGGCGGCGAGGGCACCGGCCATCGAGCTGGCGGTGTATCCCAACCCGAGCTCGGGTCCGTTCACGGTGAAGCTGCGTTGTGCCGAAGCCTGCCGCGTGCGCGTGGACGTGCTGGATGCCACCGGACGCGTGGTGGCCCGAATGCAGGAAGGCATGCTCACCGCGGGTGAACATGCCTTCCGATCGGACCGGGAGATCGTGGCCCCCGGCAACTACAGTATCCGATGCATCAGTGGTGAGGCGGTACGAACCACGGCTTTGGTGGTCCTACCGTAAGGGAGCTCAGACTTTCAGGAAAGGACGCACGGAACGACGGCCCTGAAGGTCCGTCAGGCGAAGCAAGTAGCGGCCTGTGGCCATGCCTTCAAGACCGATCACGACGCGTTGCGTGCGGTCGAAGGGCATGGTGCGCATCACGCGGCCATCCACGGACAGCACCTCCACCAGGCTGAGGGTATTGTTGCCCAGCTCCACCGTGAGTTGATCGTTCGCCGGCACAGGGAACAGATCGATCTTTCCGAGGTTGGCGGTCTCGGACACGTTCTGCGCGGCTTCAACGGTGATGGAACCGAATTGCGTGGCGCCATGGCCGGTCATGGTGCAGCGGTATTCGTAGAAGCCGGGTACGGTGAAGGTGAAGGAAAAGTCCAGGTTGGCCGTGGGGCTGCCGGAGCTGAAGCCTACCGGGTTGGAAGGGTACAGTGTCAGCGACCCGTTCACGTTGTGGGTGCCGCTCACCGCATCCCAGTGCACGATATCGCCCACGGCGATGGTGATGTGCTGCGGAGCGTAGTAGGGGTCGGGGCCACCGGACATGTTGCCGCCCGCTTCCACTTCCCAAGTGGTCTGTGCGGCGAGGGTCAGGGGCAGGAAGGCGAATAAGGCGGAAAGGTGTTTCATGAGTGGTGCTTCTCCCACAAAGGAAGGTGGCACCCGGCATACCGCCCTGCGAGGCGAGCGCCTTCCTTGGACGGCTTACCGCCTCAGCGGACCAGAAGTTCCCGGTCGAAACGATCCAGGACCTGGGTCATCAGGTGCACCCGGTCCTTGCCGCGCACGTTGTGCGGGTGTCCGGGGTAGAGGAAGAATTCCACCTGCTCGCCGCGGCCCACGCAGTCCTTCAGGAAGGTGTAGCTGTGTTCGGGCAGCACCACATCGTCCACTTGCCCGTGGATCACCAGCAGCTTGCCTTCCAGCTCGCCGCATCGATCGGTGAGGCGGGTGGCGGCGTAGCCCTCCGGGTTCTCCGCAGGCGTATCCATGTAGCGTTCGGTGTACATCACCTCGTACATCGCCCAGTCCATCACCGGTCCGCCGGCCACACCCACCCGGAAAGCCTTGGGTGCACGAAGCATCAGCGCTGTGGTCATGTGTCCGCCGAAGCTCCAGCCATGCACACCCATACGTTCCGCATCGACATAGGGCAGGCCCGTGAGGTACTCCACACCCTTCAGCTGGTCCTTCACTTCGAGGACGCCCAGCTGCCGGTGGATCGCCTGTTCGAAGTCCCGACCGCGGTTCTCCGTGCCGTGACCATCCACCGTGAAGACGAGGTAGCCCCGTTCCGCGGCATGCAGCATCCAAGGTTGTGCTCCGCCGAGGTGCGCGTTCAGGAGCATCTGGGAATGCGGGCCGTTGTACAGGTACACGATCACCGGGTACTTCTTCGCTGGATCGAAAGTGGAGGGCTTGATCAGCCGGGCATTGAGGCGGGTGCCTTTCTCACCGGGGATGGTGAGCAGTTCCACTTTGCCCACCCTCATGCTGGCGAAGGGATCCTTGCGGTCCACCAGCACTTTCATCACCGAGCCGGTGCGCGCATCCAGCACTTCGGTGCGCAGGGGTACGGTGGTGCTGCTCCAAGTATCGATCAACCGATCGCCGTTCGGGCTGAGCGCGCCGG
>DASWWQ010000159.1:0-4178 GCA_036405935.1 Flavobacteriales bacterium | reverse complement strand
GTTCCATCCGGGCCGTTGGAGGTTCCGGAACGCTTCCAGCGCGCCCGGCATCGACAGGCCCTCGGCCGCCTCACGCAGCAAGGGGTCGTGCTCCAGATGGCGTTCCACGCGATGCCGATCGGCCGCGTCGAGCTCGCCCCGCAGATAGCGCTGGAACAGCTCCGGTGGCAAGGGGCCTTGCGGGGTGAAGGGATCGGTGCTCATGGTTGGTCGACTTGGCGTTCGAGGATCAGGCGCAGGTTGCGGCGCCCGTTCTGGAGGTGACTGCGCACCTGCTCCAAGGAGAAGCCCGTGCGGCGGGCCACGTCCTGATAACTGTTCCGTTCGAGGTAGAACGCCCGGATGCATTCCCGCTGACCGGGACCCAGCTGTTCCACGGCGGCTTCGAGGCGTTGCAGATCAGCCTCGTGCGCGCGCTGTTCCTGGAGATCCTCCTCGGCGGCGTCGGGCAACACCTCCACGGCATACGCCGGTCCGTCCTTCGCGCGCAGCAACATCAGGCAGCGGTTGCGCATCACCACATGCACCCAAGGCCGGAAGGTCTTGATAGGGCTTTTCAGCACGAGGCCCGGCAACGCGGCGAAGAGCTCCAGCACGGCGTCCTTGCTCCGCTCGGTATCCTTCAGGTATTTCATGCCCACCCCGAAGAGCAACTGCGCGTAACGGTCCCACAATGCGGCCAGCGAGGCCTGATCGCCGGCGATGAGCCGATCGACCAGGACCTCGTCCGTTTGGTCCGCTATGTTCTTCCGTCGCAGGAACATGCTCCAGTGGCGGTTGCCGCTCGTTACTCGGAGGCGTTGCGCTGTTGGTACAGGTCGAAGTAGCTCTTGGTCTCGATGGCCACCACCCCGCCCGTGACATCGCCGTACTTGGCCGGCAGGCCACCCGTGTACACGCTGATGCTGTTGATGGCATCGGGAGGCACGCCGGAGAGCCGGGTCATCTTCACGCCGTCCACGAAGTAGCACATGGCATCGGTGCGCGATCCGCGGAAGTAGAGACCATCGCCATTGGCGGCCTTGGTGACACCGGGGGACATGTTCGCGATCATCGCGATCGGTGTCTTTCGCGCAGCGTTATCCTCGATCTGTGCTGTGGTGATCACCATGCGGCTCGGGTCGTCCTTGCGGATCAGGGGTTCCTCCCAGCGATACGCCACCACGGTCACCTCACCCATTGGGGGTGGGGCCATCACGATGTTCCTCATGTTCGTGTTGAGCCCGGGATCCACGCGCACCGCGGCGATCTCCACGGTGTTCATCCCGGTCAGGATGGCCTTCACGCTGTAGACGCCGGTGGGAAGGGGCTTGAGCACATAGCGGCCATCGACATCGGTCTCGGCCGTGAAGACCGTGCCCGCCTGCTCGGCACGAAGGCTCACGAACTCCTGCGGCACACCGTTCTCATCCACCACCTTGCCGTGGATCTCGCCGGTGTTCTGGGCGGAAAGGAAGGTCGGTGCCGCGAGCATCGCTGCCACCAACCCGAGCTGCATCGTTCTCATGATCGAGGGGTGTTTGCCATGGGATGCGGCCCGACACCGGAATGCACAAGCTATTCGAAAAGCGAGCGCAGCTCGGTGGCTTCACTGGGCTTCATCTTGCCGCCCAGGATCAGGCGGAGCTGGCGGCGGCGCAGCGCACCATCATAGCGCTTCTGCTCCTCCTCGGTCTGCGGGACCACCTCCGGCACGCGCGCGGGATGCCCGGCATTGTCCACCGCCACGAACGTGTACATGGCGCTGTTGCACTTGATGCGCTCGCCCGTCACCTGGTCCTCCACCCACACATCGGCCCACACCTCCATGCTGGTGCTGAACGAACGGCTCACATGGGCCTTGATGGTGACGAGATCACCCAGCTTGATGGCGCGGTCGAAGCTCACATTGTTCACCGCGGCCGTCACCACCGTACGATGACAGTGGCGGTGTGCGCTGATGGCGCAGCTGATATCCAACCACTTCAGCAATTGCCCCCCGAAGAGGTTCCCCAGGGTGTTGGTATCGTTGGGGAGCACCATGTGCGTGGTCTCCGCATAGCTCGTCGTGGTCGGTTTGGGGTCCATATGCATCGCGGCGCGAAGGTACAGGACCGCTGGCCCTACCTTCGGGCATGGACGCGCAATGGATCCCTTGGGCCGATGCAGCACTGCTGCTGTCCCTCATCGGCCTCTTCACCGGTACGGTGCTGCTCACGCGCAACTTCATCGCCCATCGCCGGGCGTTCGCTCTGTGGGAACCCGACCGCACGGTGCTGATCAAGCACATCACCACGGTCGAGCGCACGGCGTGGCGCTACATGGCGTGGCCTTGCGCGGTGGGACTCGTGCTTTCCGCGGCTTGGCGCACCCTGCTCGAACCGACCTTGCTCCAACAACCTTGGGCCTTGGCCATCTGGGGGCTCCTCGCCGTGTTCATCACCGTGCATCTGGTGAACGGCCGGCTCCATTCCGCGATGCAACGGAATGCGCCGACCTGGGGCGTGAGCACCCTGCGCATCTGGTCGCTCGTACCGGGCCTCCTGCTGGCCGCCTTGGTGCTGATCGCCACGCACCGCGAACTGCGCTGGTACCAAGGGCTGCTGCTGCTCCTGCTCGGAGCCGGCCTGTTGGTGCTGGCCTTGCGCAATACGAAGAACGACACCCCGCATGCTGACGATCGGAAGTCCCATCCCTGATGTGACCTTGAAAGGACCGGACGGACGGGACTTCCCCCTGCGTTCCCTGCGCGGCAGGGAAACGGTGCTGTTCTTCTATCCGAAGGATGATTCACCGATCTGCACCAAGGAGGCCTGCAGCTTCCGCGACAGCTACGAGGATTTCCTGGCGATGGGTGCGGAGGTGGTGGGCATCAGCGATGACGACGCCGATTCACACCGCCGGTTCGCCCAACGCTGGTCGCTCCCTTTCACCTTGTTGACCGATGAAGGCGGAAAGGCCCGCAACGCTTTCGGCATCGGGAGGTTCCTCGGTGTACTGAAGGGACGCGCCACCTTCGTGGTGGACCGCGACGGCATCATCCGCGCGGTGATCGATGATCGCTTCCGGGCGCGAGCGCACGTGCAACAGGCGCTCGAAAGCCTACGCGCTCAGCGCGCTGCCAAGGTGTAGAACAGCACGCGGCCATCATCCGTTCCGGTGATGAACCACGTGTCGTGGAACAAACAGGGTGCACGGTGATGCTGGTCCTTGTTCAGCGGAGCCTTCAACGTTTGCAGCGCCGCTCCCGTACCGTCGGTGAAGACCACCTCACCGTTCTTGTCGGCCTTGGCGGTGATGTCGCCGTTCTTCGCTTCGGCCTGCTGGTAGAACCGATCGAAGAGCGAGTTCTTGATGGTGAGTCCCATGCCCTTCACGCGGGTGGCGTCGGGGATCCAAGTGTGTTTGACCAACGTGCGGTCCTGTTCACCGCTCTTCACGTCCCACACCTCACGTTTACCCGTTGCACCGACCAGCACCACATATTCGCCATTGTCGTTGAAGGCGCAGTGGTACACGGCCGTGCTCTTGTCCTGTGCGAAGGGGAAGCTGTGGATGCGCTTGCCGCTGTTGAGGTCCATCAGCTCCGCTCCCTTGTCGGTACCCACAAGGATACGATCGCCCTTGGGCGCGATGGCCAGGCAGGTGATCTCGGCCTTGCTGCATTTGATGGTCTTCGCTGCGGGCTCCAGCACCACTTGGGCCGAACCGATCAGGGTGAGGAGCGAAGCGGTGAGCAGGGCGAAGGGACGGATCATGCGGGTTCGATGAGATGATGTTGGCGGGCCAGCCATTCCAAGGCGCTCTCCTTGTCGGGAAAGAGCTGCGCCGGGCGGCCCGGGCGGTTGTAACGGACGAAGGCGTTGGCCGACATCTGGTGACCGAAGTCGCGCACGATGATGGCATCGGCTGCGATGAGCTTATTGCTCTCCTCACCGGACGCATAGGCGCGTGCCTCATTGGTCAGGGAGGCCCCTGCTCCGACGCTCACCAGCAGTAGCACCTTGCGGTCCTTGCAGGCCTTGCGGATGACGTCGAACATGGCCTCCACATCGGCCTGGGTGCCGACACGTCCGTCCTTGAAGTGGGCGTGCACGACATCACCTTCCAGGAAGAAGATGGTGAGTGCGTCGAGTTCGATCATGGCGTCAACAGGAGCAAAGGAGGGGGCGAAGGTACATACCCCATCTACGTAAGGC
>DASWWQ010000158.1:0-8648 GCA_036405935.1 Flavobacteriales bacterium | reverse complement strand
TGCCCCGCCCATCCACACCCCCTTGTTCACCATGAAGGGCGGATGCGGGGCGCGGGCAGGCCCGATCCGGCGCTACTTCGCCCCATGGCCCTCAGTCGCTTCTGGACGTGGATGCTCCTGCTGAGCATCGGTTTCGCGCTGTTCTCCCTGTTCAGCGGTGGCACCTATTCGCTGGGGGTACTGGCCAACGGGGAGCAGGGCAAACCCTTGGTGGTGGCGGAACTCGACACCAACGATCTGCGCGGTACGACGCTCCTGACCGAGCTGCACGCTGCAGGGGCCACCGGGGTGCAACTGGGCGATACCCTTTACACGCTGAGCAACACCGGGGTGGTGCGGGTGACCTCGGGCACCGTCCCCGCCGACGGCCTCTTCTCCACCTGCAAGAACACCGTCACCGACATCTGGCTGCCGCTGATCGGCTACCTCACCTTCTTCTGCGGCCTGCTGAATCTGTTGGTGGACGCCCGCGCCATGGAGCGACTAGCCCGCTTCCTCGCCCCCATCTTCCACCGCATCTTCCCCGAACTGCGCAAGGACCATCCGGCCTACGGCTTCATGACCTTGAACTTCGCCGCCAACTTCCTGGGACTGGACAGTGCGGCCACACCCTTCGGCCTGAAAGCGATGGAGAGCATGCAGGCGGACAACCCGCAGAAGGAGCGCGCCACCAACAGCCAGATCATGTTCCTGTGCCTGCATGCGGCGGGCCTCACCCTGCTGCCGGCCAGCATCATCGGCTACCGGGCGGCCAAGGGTGCGGCCAACCCGGCGGACATCATGGTGCCGCTGATCATCACCTCCTTCATCGGCACGCTGGCCGCCATGGTGATCGTCTCCATCCGCCAACGGATCAACCTGCTGAACCTGCCCGTGGTGATCTTCGTGGCCGGCGTTGGTGGCCTCATCGCGGGCCTCATGGCCTACCTGATGACGCTCAGCGGCATCGGGCGATCGCACTTCACCGACAACCTGAGCAACGGCCTGCTGCTGGTGATCATCGGCCTGATCGTGCTCTACGCCTTCCTCAAGGAGAAGTATTTCACCGAGAAGGGCACCAACCTGTTCGACTCCTTCATCCACGGCGCCAAGGACGGCTTCACCACGGGCCTGCGCGTGCTGCCTTACATGATCGCCATGCTCGCGGCGCTGAGCATCTTCCGGAACAGCGGCCTGATGGACATCGTGATGAGCGGCATTTCTTGGCTGATGGCCGCGATCGGTGTGCAGCAGGCCGTGATCGATGCCATACCCGTGGCCTTGATGCGGCCCTTCAGCGCCGGCGGCGCACGCGGCTTCCTGCTGGATGCCATGCAGACCTATGGAGCGGACAGCCTCACCGGTCGCCTCGTCTGTCTCTTCCAAGGCGCGGCGGAGACCACCTTCTATGTGGTGGCGCTCTATTTCGGCAGCGTGAACGTGAAGGACAGTCGCTACGCCCTGGGCACCATGTTGCTGGTGGACCTGATCTGCGTGATCGCGGCGGTGATCGTCTGCACCCTCTATTTCCAGTAGAAACAAGCTCGAAGCTTCGGGCTTACGCTCGGATACCTTCGCACGGCCCCGGATGTCCCTCGCGAACCCCTTCGAACAGAACAAGGCCCACTGGAACGCCAAGGTGGAACATCACGTGGCTTCCAAGTTCTATGATGTGGAAGGCTTCGTGGCCGGCCGGAACTCGCTGACGCCGATCGAGCTGGAACTGTTGGGCGATGTCCAAGGCAAACGCGTGCTGCACCTGCAATGCCACTTCGGTCAGGACACCCTATCGCTGGCGCGGCTCGGTGCGGAGGTCACGGGACTGGACCTTTCCGACGCGGCGTTGACCGAAGCCCGCAAGCTCGCCGAGCGCTGCGGATTGAAGGCCGACTTCGTGGAAGCGAACGTCCTGGACCACCAGCCGCAACTGGATGGCCGCTTCGACATCGTGCTCACCAGCTACGGAACCATCGGGTGGCTGCCCGACCTGGAGCCTTGGGCGGCGAACATCCAGCGCTACCTGAAGCCCGGTGGGCAGTTGATCTTCGTGGAGTTCCATCCCGTGATGTGGATGTTCGACAACGACTTCACCCACGTGCAGTATTCCTACTTCAACCGGGGGATGATTGTGGAGACCGAGACCGGCACCTACGCCGACCGGGAGGCACCGATCCAGAGCACCAGCAACAGTTGGAACCATGGTCTCGGCGAAGTGCTGGGAGCCCTGCTGCGCCAAGGATTCCGGATCGAGCGTTTCGAGGAACTGGACGGCTCGCCCTTCGACTGTTTCGCCCGTACGGTGCAAGGTGCGGACGGCCTCTACCGGATCCAAGGAATGGAGGGACGGCTGCCTATGGTGTATGCTTTGAGGGCTCAAGCCACTGGCTTTTAGCCTCTGGCTGCTGGCCTGGTTGTCGTTGATGCGTGCTTTCCAACGTCCGGGTTCCGGGTTTCGAGTTTCAAGTTTCGAGTTCCGGGTTCCGGGTTCCGGGTTTCGGGTTTCGGATTTGCTCTACGACTAGCTTCGCGGCCTTTAACAATCGTCCATGCCCAGCAAGATCGCGCAGCGCCTCTCGAAGATCCACGGTAACGGTGTATTCGCCACGGCACCCATCAAGAAGGGCGAGCGCCTGGTGGAGTACAAGGGGGCCATCCGCACGCATGCCCAGGCCAACAAGATGCACTACGGGGATGTGGGTTCGGGCCACACCTTCCTCTTCACCTTGAACGAGAAGTACATCATCGATGCCAACGAGGGGGGCAATGTGGCGCGCTGGCTCAACCACAGCTGCTCACCGAACTGCATCGCCTTCGTGCACGGCGACGAGTCGGGCGACCTGAAGAAGGACCGCGTCTTCATCGAGGCCCTGCGCGACATCAAGCCGGGCGAGGAACTGACGTACAACTACGGGATCATCCTGGAGCAGCGCCACACCCCCGCGTTGAAGAAGATCTGGGCCTGCCTCTGCGGTTCGAAGAACTGCACGGGGACGATGCTGCAGCCGAAGCGTTAGCCCATGTGCCCATGTGCACATGAGCACATGGACACGGGCCCATTCATCCGCGAGCGGCAACGCCACCTGCATTGGCATGGCTCTTGCTCAGCAGGCGCACCTACCTTCGTACCATGAAGAACTTCTTGCTCGCCGCCTTGGTCACCTTGGCCTTCATCCCCGCCGCATCGGCCCAAGCCCCGGCCACGGACGACCCCAAGGGCAAGGCCATCGTGGACAAGCTGATCGCCAAGAACAAGACGTGGACGAGCTTCGATGCCGACTTCACCAGCCGCTTGGTGAACGCCTCCAGCAAGCTGGATGTGAAGCAGGAGGGCAACATCAAGGTGAAGGGGCGCAAATTCCGCATGGCGATCAAGGACAACACCGTGATCAACGACGGTACCGCGATGTGGACCTACAGCAAGTCGAGCAATGAGGTCAGCATCAGCGATCCCAAGGAGATGGATGAACAGATGGACCCTGCCAACCTGTTCAACGTTTACGAGCAAGGCTTCAAGAGCCAGTTCGTCGGCGAGAAGGCCGATGCCTCCGGGGTGATGGTGCAAACGATCAAACTGTTCCCGCTCGATCCGTCGAAGAAACCCTTCCACACGGTGATCGTGGCGGTGGACAAGGCGAAGACCGAACCGAAGAGCGTGGAGATGCACTACAAGGACGGCAACGTGGTGACCTACACGCTGAAGAGGTTCACCCCCAACGCGGAACTGGTGGATGCGTTGTTCACCTTCGACAAGAGCAAGTACCCGGGCGTGGAGGTCAACGACCTGCGCTGATCCTCCCCCATCCCGTTCGAAGACCCCTTCGCGATGTGCGAAGGGGTCTTCGTTTTTTGGTCCCGGGTCGTGATCGCGAATTCAACCATCCATCACTATGCACCCGAAAATCATGTGATCCACGGATGGTGCACGTGAAAAAGACCCTTGTGCCCGATGCGCTGAGATGCCTGTTTTGGCGCCCCTTTCCGAATTGAATTGGAACGGAACAACACGCCCATCATCCGATCGGACTATTTACGAACGATGCCTTGTCCACAAAGTAACAGTCCGTCTACTTTGGGCGCCCTTTCCGTAGACACCACCCTTTCCCAACCACCTTTCCTCTTCCACCACCACCGCCACCAGGATCCGACGCTATCGCATGTTGATGTGATGTCGACGGTTCTTCAACGGTCCTCTCCCTCCACCCCCTGATACCCATCGGTGCAGTCGTCCCGGACCGCACCATTCCCAACCCTTTCCCGATGATGATCTCCCACGCCCACCGTACGCTGTCGCCTGCACTCGCTCCACCGAGCATCCACAGGCCGATCCTCCGCTACCTGCTGTCGCTGGCCCTGTTGCTGGCGGTGCAGGTGGGGTGGGCGCAGACAAATCCGACGGCGCACAACCTGACCACATCGGATTTCTCCTTTGCAGGATTCGCGAACGGTACGACCACCACCTATCCTGCATCGATGCAGGGGTGGTCGTTCTCAGCAGAGCCCACTTCTGCCACCGTTGGCTCAGCCAATGCTGACCGAGCACTCGGAAACAGCAGTGTGGGAGATGGCACAGGTGGCATACGCAACGAGGTTGCGAACGGCATCAGCCTGCTCAACTCCAGCACAAACAACATCGGGGCTCTTTGTGTAGCGTTGAACACGTCCGATCGTAAGGACATCACGCTGAGCTGGAAAGCCAAGGACCTCACGAGCACAGCCGGAAGGGTGAACGCTCTCAAGCTTCAATACCGTGTAGGCAGTTCGGGAAACTTCACGGATGTAGCTTCCTCGACCTACACAAGCAGCGCTTCGTCCGCAGCAGCGGAGCAAACCTTCAGCAACCTCGTACTTCCAGCCGCGGCAGGGAACCAAACCTTGGTTCAGGTCCGTTGGATCTACTACGAAGCTTCTGGGAGCGGCAGCCGGGATCGTATTCGACTTGATGATGTCACTATCACAAGCACTCCTTGTCCTGCCGCCACCATCAGCTATCCCCTCTCCTCCTACTGCACGTCCAGTTCCGTGGTGAACCCCACGCTGACGGGTACTTCCGGTGGCAGTTACACAGCCGCACCGGCAGGACTCAGCATCGACGGCACTTCGGGTCAGCTCACGCCGGCCACCAGCACACCGGGTACCTATACGGTCCATTACCAGATCGCGGCAGCCAACGGTTGCAGCGCCGTGGATGCCACGACAAGCGTGACGATCACCGCTCCGCCCACGGGCACCTTCAGCTACGGCGGTGGTGCTTTCTGCAACACGGCGACCCCGGTATCGCCAACGTCCACCTTGAGCGCAGGCGGCACCTTCAGCTCCACGCCTGCAGGTCTCACCCTCGATGCCAACACGGGTGTGGTGACGCCCTCCACCAGCACCGGTGGTTCGTACACGGTGACCTACACGGTGCCGGCCGCTGGCGGTTGCAGCGTGTACACCACCGATGCCACGGTCAGCATCTCGATCAGTCCCGCCGCCACGATCGTCTACTCCGGCACACCCTACTGCCAGACCGGCGGCACGGCCACGGTGACGCGCACGGGTACGCTCGGCGGCATGTACAGCGCTACGCCTGCAGGCCTGAGCATCAACGCGGGCAACGGCTCGGTGGTGCTCGGCACCAGTGCGGTGGGAACGTACACGGTGACCTACGCCATGGCCGCCGTAGGCGCCTGTCCAGCGGTCAACGCAACCACGGGCATCTCGGTGAATGCACCCGCGAGCGCCACGATCAGCTATGCCGGTCAGCCTTTCTGCAACCTGGGAAGTGCAGCGGTGACGTTCAGCGGTAGCGAGGGCGGAACGTACAGCGCGGATCCCGCCGGTCTCTCCATCAACAGCAGCAGCGGCGCGATCGATCTGGCCGCCAGCACGCCGGGCACCTACGATGTGTCCTACACGGTGGACCTGGGTTGCGGGAACTTCACGGACATCACAACGGTGCAGGTGAACCCCTACATCACCCTCTACGCCGATGTGGACGGTGATGGCAACGGCGATCCGAACGCTCCGATGAACTTCTGCTCCGCCACGCCCGGCTATGTGGTGGGCAACACCGACCTCTGTCCCACCGATCCGAACAAGGTGTCGCCGGGGACCTGCGGCTGCCTGGTGGCCGAAACGGCCTGCGTGAGCGGCTGCGCGGATGCGGGTGCGATCAACTACGACAGCGATGCGAACAGCCGTTTCGGTGCCTGCCTCTACTGCGGCACCACGCAAGGGTTCAGCAGCGCCGTGAACACGGCGATCGCCCAAGCGCCCGACACCTGGTACCGCGATCGTTACGTGCCCGCGGGCTTCACGAGCGGTGTATCCGTGCCCGGTGGCACCGGACTGGTGCACTCGATCAGCGCTGCCGATTGCGAGACCTGCCGGCCTGCCGGATTCACCTCATCCTTCTACAACACCCAAGGTCGCAAATACGACCTGCCCGCACGCTCGGCCGAGGTGGGCATCGCTGTGTACGTGCCTTCGGCCTGGTCCACCACGGGCCGCCGCATGGCAGGTCTTTGGACCACCGGCGTCGACGCTTCCAACGCGGTGTCGGCGTACGGTATCCTGGAGTTCACCAGCGATGGTGGCAATCCGCGCTTCCGCGCCTACAACAACGGGGTCTACATCGACCTGGGACTGCCCACGGGCTTCAGCTATGACAGCTGGGTGAGCCTGCGCATCGTGCTGCTGCCTTCGGGCGAGCTGCTCTACGAGGCGGGTGACCGGCGCGCGAGCACCACCGCACTGGCCGGCTACGGCACCGTCCGCTTCTCCGATGTGATCCTGCAGGGTCACAACACGTTGGCCGGGGTGAGCTACGACATCCACTGGGACGATCTGTACTATGACTTCGAACACACGGACAGCGACGGCGATGACCTCGGTGACGCCTGCGACGCCTGCCCGCTGATCGCCGGGGGCGCCGTGCACAACGTGCAGCTCAACGCCGACTACTGCACGATCCAAGCGGCGGTGAATGCGGCTTCTCCGGGTCAGACCATCCAGATTCCCGGGGCCGTTTACAACGAGCGCGTGACGATCGACAAGTCGCTGACGCTGGTCGGCGCCAGCGAAACGGGTGTGATCGTGGACGGCACCGGACTGGGTATCGGTAGCGGTATCACCATCAACAGCGGGGTGACCAACGTGAGCATCTCCGGACTCACCGTGCGCAACTTCCAAGGCGCAGGTCCCAACAGCTACGCCGGCATCTACGCCATCGGTGGCAACAACAACCTGTCGGTCGATGCGGTGACCCTGAAGGACAACGTGGGCGGTAGCGGCTTCTACGCCAACGGTCCCATCGATGCGGTGACCCTCAACAACCTGGACATTTCCGGACACACCAACGTGTCCGGGGCCGCCCGCGGTATCGTGATCTGGAACGGGCTGAAGAGCAACGTGACGATCACCAACTGCGAGGTGTACAACAACAACTGCTGCGGCATCGAACTCCAGGACGGCACGGCCACCGGCGTAACGATGAGCGGCAACAACGTGCACGACAACGGCGACAACGGGATCGGCCTGGTGGGCCTCACCGGACCGGGCGTGAACCACGTCTTCAACAACGACCTCACCAACAACGGTCGTTTCGGTATCGAGATCAAGAACCCCAACAGCACCGGTGACGACAACGGCGCCGGAAGCACCGTGATCGAGAACAACGACGTGGTGCGCAACACGGCCATCGTGGACGTGCGCGACATCGCAGGCATCTCGGTGTACCGCCGCAGCGTGACCACGGGTGCGGACGTACCCACTGGCGTAGTGGTCCGCAACAACACGGTATCGGGCTACACGCAGTCCAGCAACAGCGATGGTTTCGGCATCGTAGTGGAAGGCACCAACCACAGCATCACCGGTAACGCCGTAAGCGGCTGCGACGTGGGCATCCAGCGCCAGGCCGGACACACCCCCTACAGCACCGTGCCCCCTTACCCCGGCAGCCCCATCGACGGTGACCAGAGCAACATCAGCGACCTCTACTTCGGTCGCGGCAACGCCCCCGTGGCCTGCGGCATCACCGTGAGCGGCAACACCCTCAGCGGCAACGGCGTGGATGAGCGCGACGTGCTCCCCGCCGGCGTATCCATGCAGGACGGTCTGGTGATCAACACCGCCACCGGTGAGACCTTCTGCACCATCCAGGCCGCCATCGATGATGCACAGACCGTCAGCGGTAACACCATCCTGATCAGCGACGGCACCTACATCGAGGATGTGACCGTGACCAAGAGCGGACTGACCATCGTGGGCGAAAGCCGCGAGGGCACCATCGTGGAGGGCACCTACGCCAACACCGGCGGCACGGCCACCTTCTACATCCACAGCGTGGCCTCCAACACCACCCTGCGCAACCTCACCGTGTCGCGTGACTACGGGGACTGGTACAACAGCACCAAGAACTACGGTGTGCTGCTCTCCGGCGGAGTGAACAACGTGACCCTCGACGGCCTCCATGTCCGCGACAACCGCACGGGCGTCTACGTGGAGAACAACGCACAGGTAAATCTCTTCGACAGCAGGATCGACATGAACCGCACGGGGGTCTTCCTGACCAACACCGTCCGCGGTACGATCCACAACAACATCATCAGCGACAACCAGACCCACGGGGTGCTGTACGTGGCCGATGCACCGGCCGACCTCAGCGGTCTTTCGGTGAACGACAACAA
>DASWWQ010000157.1:0-6174 GCA_036405935.1 Flavobacteriales bacterium | reverse complement strand
CGGGTGGCGGCCTCACCCGAGGCGAAAGGAAAGGGCATCGCCACCATCTTCTTCCGCATGGTGGAGGATCTCTGTCGCGAACGCGGCGTGCCGAGCATCAAAGTGGACACCAACTTCGACAACGTGCCCATGTTGCGAATCATGGAGAAGTTGAGCTACACCTACTGCGGCGAGGTCTATTTCCGCGGTAGTGCGCGGCGGGCGTACGAGAAGGAAATTCCGATCCGAAAATGAGCGGATAGGATGATCGGAAAATAACGGGGACCACCATTTGGGGATCCTCCCATCATCTGATCATCCGATCACTTCAACACCTCCTTCACGCGGTCGGCGGCTTCCTGGAGGGCTACGGCGCTGAGCACCTTCAAGCCGCTCTTATCGATCAGCTGCTTGGCTTCCTCGGCGTTGGTGCCCTGCAGGCGAACGATGATCGGCACCTGGATGTCGCCGATGTTGTTGTAGGCGTCCACGATGCCTTGGGCCACGCGGTCGCAGCGCACGATGCCACCGAAGATGTTCACCAGGATGGCCTTCACGTTGGGGTCCTTCAGGATGATGCGGAAGCCCTTCTCCACGCGAGCGGCGTCGGCGGTGCCCCCCACATCGAGGAAGTTCGCGGGCATGCCACCGCTGAGTTGGATGATGTCCATGGTGGCCATCGCCAATCCGGCGCCGTTCACCATGCACCCCACGTTTCCGTCGAGCTTCACGTAGTTCAGCCCGGCTTCACCGGCCTCCACTTCGATGGGGTCCTCCTCCGTCTTGTCGCGCATCTCCACGTAGTCGGGATGACGGTAGAGCGCGTTGCCATCGAGGCGCACCTTGGCGTCCACGGCGATGATCCGGTCATCGCTGGTCTTCAGCACGGGGTTGATCTCGAACATGGCGCTATCGCTTCCTTCGTAGGCCTTGTACAGGGCGGCCACGAACTTCACCATCTCCTTCTTCGCCGCCCCGGTGACACCCAGGTTGTTGGCGATCTTGCCGCACTGGAAAGGGCGCAGCCCCACGCGGGGATCGATCGTTTCCTTGAAGATCTTCTCGGGCGTGTGCTCGGCCACCTCCTCGATGTCCATGCCACCCTCGGTGCTGTACATGATGATGTTCTTGCCGCTGGCGCGGTCGAGCAGCACGCTCATGTAGTACTCCTTGGTCTCGCTGGGTCCGGGGTAGTACACGTCCTCGGCGATCAGCACCTTGTTCACGCGCTTGCCGGCGGGTGGCGTCTGCGGGGTGATGAGCTGCATGCCGATGATGGCACCGGCCTTCTCGCGCACCTCATCGATGCTCTTGGCCAGCTTCACGCCGCCGCCCTTCCCCCGTCCTCCGGCATGGATCTGGGCCTTCACCACCCAGAACTTCGTACCGGTCTCCTGGCTGAGGCGTTTGGCCTGGTCCACCGCCTCATCGGCGTTGTAGGCCACCAGACCGCGTTGTACGGCCACACCGTAGTTGCTCAGGATGCTCTTGCCTTGGTACTCGTGGAGGTTCATGGGCGCGAAAGTAGAATGCGGGAGGCAGTTGGCAGTGAACAGTGGACAGTAAACAGTGGGACAGTGGACAGTGGACAGTACGCAGTAGACGGTTAGGACAGTGGACAGTGAATGCGATGACTATCAGGGAGAACTTGGAACAAGCGCCGCGACCCAACCGGCGGCGATGAGCAACCCGACGAAACCGGGCAGATGGCCGAAGCGGCGTGTGGAAGCGCTCATGTATACGTAGAGCAACTTCCCGATCTCCTGGCAAAGGCCGAAGGCACGCTCGGTGTCCGCCGCGTCCATGTAGCCCATACGCTTGGCATGATGGAGCATGGAGCGCACTTCATTGCAAGAACCCTTCGCTATGACCAGATAACGGTCCCGGTCAGCGAGCGTGGGGCGCCCATGCCCTTCGGCGATGTTGTTCATGATGGATAGCGCCGCCCGCAACAGCTGGTCCCTGAACCAGAACTGCTTGCTCATGCTGAAGTGTTCCTCCAACAAGGCCAATAGATCCCCGGCCCGCTGCCAAGCCTTCGACTCTTCGAACGTGTATGTCATTCCCAGCTGTTCTTTTTCTTGGAACCTCGGGACGATGAGGGGGTCCGGATGTCACATCAGGGGGAGGCGGCCCTGTTGGGTGAAAGCCTGTGCGCCGGCACTGTCGCGTGAAGGCCCCGTGCGTTGGCACTGTTGTGGGCAAGCCCTGTGCGGTGGCACTGTGAACTGTGACCTTTCTTTGCCCCATGATCCAAGCCACGGGCCTCCGCAAGCGTTTCGGCGACCTCGATGTGCTGAAGGGCGTGGACCTCCATGTGGCGAAGGGCGAAGTGGTGAGCATCGTGGGGGCCAGCGGAGCCGGCAAGACCACCCTGCTCCAGATCCTCGGCACCTTGGAAAAGGCCGACAGCGGCAGTCTGCGGATCAATGGCGAAGAGGTGACCGCGCTCGGGAGCAAGTCCCTCAGCACCTTCCGCAATCGGCACATCGGCTTTGTGTTCCAGTTCCATCAACTGCTTCCGGAGTTCACCGCGTTGGAGAACGTGATGATGCCGGGCCTCATCGCCGGGCGGGGCCGAACGGAATGCGCAGCACGAGCGGAGGAGTTGCTGACGCGGTTGAACATCCTGGGCCGCCAGGAGCACAAGCCGCACCAATTGAGCGGTGGTGAACAACAACGGGTGGCGGTGGCGCGCGCCCTGTTCAACCAACCCAGCGTCGTGCTCGCCGACGAACCGAGCGGCAACCTGGATTCCGCGCACGCCAAGGAACTGCACCAGCTCTTCTTCGACCTGCGCCGGGAAATGGGCCAGACCTTCGTGATCGTGACGCACAACGAGGACCTGGCCGGCATGGCCGACCGCCGGTTGGTGATGAAGGATGGGGTGATCTAAGGCTTCGCAACCTTTGCACATGCGTTCCTCGCTCCTTTGGATCCTGCTACTGAGGTCCATCCTTCCCGCCTTCGCGCAGCCCGACCTCCCCTGCCAACCCCAGGACCTGCCCGAATGGATGCAGGAAGTGGCCTGGGGCATCAAGCCCGTACGATACGCCCTGCCCAAGAGAGAACCGGTGCACACCAACGCCTTCACCGGAACATGGAGCGTGCAGAAGAAGCACGGCCGCCGCTTCGACTTCTGGAGCGACAAGCAGCGTGTGGTGATCCAGGAGTTCGACCACCAAGGGCAACGGAAGCGGATGTACTTCATCGACCTGGTGGCGAACGTCCGCATGAACGCGCATGTGGAGAGCGATCAGGCCTATTTCATCGTGGAGGACCTGCACCTGAAGGATGTCGCCTACTTCCGCGAGATCTGGAGCGAGACCGCGGAACCCACGGGCCGCACGGAGATGATCAACGGCGCCCCCTGCCGGGAATTGCTGGGCATCGATGGCAACAAGGACACCACCTACTACTGGCAGACCGACCAGTACCCCAAGCTTTTCGCCGACATGAAGGTGTGGTCGCCGTGGCTGTGCCGCGAAGGCGAGTTGGAATTTCTCTCCGCGCTTTCGGATACACCCGCCGGTGGCTGCATGCGGGCGGAATGGCCCAAGCGCAAATACGACCCACCTTCGGGAAGCATATCCATCCTGTCGATCACGCCCGGTGCATCGCCCATGCCCACGATCACTGCCAGCAAGCGTTTCGTGGCCGAAAGGCGATTCCTATGGAACAACAACAGCGGCATCGGCACGCTCCCTGCTTGGATGCGCGCTTATGTCAGCGACCTGAAGCCCGAGGCACTGCCCGCAGCCCACACTCCGGGACCGGTGAAGCGCGACATCCCCGACAACCGCTTCATCGGAACGTTCACCGCCGAAACACCCACCGTGATCCTCGGCCTGCGCGATGAACGCACCGGCCGCGACACCACCCATCGCTTGGCCAAGTACAGCTACTGGGCCGATGCCCGGCGGGCGGTGCTGATCATGGACGATCCCGAGGACGAAGGCTACCTCTTCTATGCCGTGGACCTGGACGCCGATGTGGTGATGGCCTCGCACCATGAGATGAGCGGCCACGTGATCCCCAAGCTCTACATCAGCACCTTGGAGCAAGTGGGCCTGAAGGAGTTCGGACGCGGCTTGGAACTGGACTTCCAGCCGCAAGGCGAGAAGCGGACCATCCTGGGCCGCGAATGCGAGTGGTACACCACGAGCGAACGGTTCCTCAGCCACTTCTGGTTCCCGAAGGAAGAGGTCTTGAACCCCGTGTTCGACATGAAGAACTGGATGGTGCAGCGCATGGGCCAACGGATGAAGGACCTGATGATGTTCGGCGTGGCCGACCGACCGATGCCCATGGTGGTGATGGGCACGCAGCTCACCAGTTACAAGCCCGGCAAGGCCAAGCCGCCCGTGGCCGACCTCCGCTACTTCCGGGTGAAGGACGAGCGGCTGGAGCGCCGTCGCCGCCAAGAGGAGCCACCACCGGTGGAGGTCCGCGAGATCACGGTGGAAGAGATGACATCGGGGGACCATGATGTGGCCGTACCGGACATGGTGGTAGCGGAACCGGTGGAGGAAGCACCCCGCATGGTGACCGAAGGACGCAGCTCCGACACGGTAGGAGAAGGAACGAGGAGTGGATGGGGAACGATGGATGTTCCGGCACCACCACCAGCGCCCACCGGCTCCGGCTTGGGTACGGGAAGCGGCGCCGGTGGTACCCCACCCAAAGGTGCCTACCCGAAGGACCTGGAACCGGTGATCGCACGCACCACGAACCGCTTCATCGGCACGGCCAAGCTGCAGTACACCATCACCGAAGGCGACCGCAGCGCCACTTGGATCGTGCACTACGTCAGCGACAGCACCCGCATGCTGGTGATCGGACAGGAGGAACGACCGCTGCCTTCGGAACGCAACCGCGCATACCTCATCGATCGCACAGCCGGCATGGAAACCTCGTTCATACCGCGGGCCGACAGCACGGTGATGGAACGGAAGATGACCCTTGCGAACCGCCCCACCTCCTACTTCCCGGTGGCCTACGCCGACTCCCTGCTGTCCGACACCCGGAAGATCAACGGGCGCACCTGCGAACACCGACTGTACGAGATCCCCAGCACGCGCCGCGAAACGTGGGTGGATACCCGCACACCTTCGTTGTTCCACGATGTGCTCAGCGCACGCAAACATTGGGGAGGTGTGGAGATCCTGCTTCGTGGTCCCATGATCACCGGCACCCGCGAAGGCATGCCCATGGAAGCGCTGTACGATTTCCATGGCGGTGAGAACATGGTGATGCGGATACTGGAACTGAAGCCCGGCCCGGTGGATCCGGAACTCTTCAGGATCACACCGAAGAACTGGTCCCGCTAGACCGGCCTATTTTCACCCTTCCATTCCAGAACATGCTCAAACAGCTTCTCCTCCCCTTCGCCATCGCCTGCTGCACGATCCTCCATGCACAGGTGGACCTGAACACCATTCTTCAACAGAGCGGCAGTGGCGTACAGATGGTGCCCGACACCGACCCCTTCATCCCGAACACCTTCGTGGGCAGCTTCCGAATGGTGATGACCGTGCAGGACGGGAGGGATCAGCCGAGCACGCACAATGTGCACTACTTCAGCAGCGCCGACCACTCCGCGATGCGCATGGGTGAAGGACAGCAGAGCATGACCACCATCACCGATCACAAGGGCAAGTGGACGTACATGCTGATGAACCACGGCTCGCAGAAGCAGGCCTTGAAGACCGCCAAGATGAAGGTGGTGGACGCCCGCGCCGATGCTCCTACGGATCCGCCCGAGATCACGGTGACCAACGAGACCAAGGCGATCGACGGACATACCTGCACCAGGATGATCGTGAAGAACGAGGACGGCACATGGACGGGTTGGGTGGCGAAGGACATCGATGCTCCTTTCTCTGACATCGCGCGCAGCCTCGGTGCTTCGGGCGGGCAGGAGCACAAAGGCCTCGATCAGGTGAAGGGTTTTCCGCTGGAATACGAATGGGTGGACGTCAACGGCACCGATCGGTTATCGTGTACCGTGAAGGACCTGAAGTTGGGTGCCGTGGATGCTTCGGTGTTCAGCTTGGAAGGTTACCAGGTGATGGAACTGCCGGCCATGGGCCGCTGAACGATGCCGAACAAGCTCGATGCCTTGGAGCAGGTGGAAGTGACCACCCGCGCGCAATGGCGGGCCTGGTTGAAGAGGAACCATCGGCGTACGCAAGG
>DASWWQ010000156.1:0-7142 GCA_036405935.1 Flavobacteriales bacterium | reverse complement strand
CAGAAGAAGGTTGACCTGTATATCGAACAGGCGTGGACGATGATGCAGAGGCATAAGAACTGGCACGACTTCCGTGTTGAGTACGCCAAGACGTACGGACTGAACTATCAACTTAAAGCAGACCTGTAGGGGAATACTTCTACTCCTTCTTCTTCCACCGCTTCTGAGCGGCCTTCTTTGCAATAGCCGATCGCTGTTTCGCGGTCAGGCTCTTGGCGCGGGCCGCACCACCTTTCTTTCCAAGGGCAACAGCAGCGGGATCACGGTCGTCCTTCAGCCCTTCGGACCCTTCCCCTATGGCGATGTCCACGATGCTCTTGGCCCTTTTGTTCAGGTCGGCGGGTCGCTTTGCTTTTGCCATGGGCGCAAGGTAAGTCCTTGGCGCTAAGCATCGGTCGCTCAGCTACTTCCAAACTGAGGCACTACCGACCATGGACGGTCAGTGAAGGCGGCGGTTAGTCCGTTGCGCCGGGCGGCGGTGGACTGCTGCGCACATCGAGGCCCCACGCCAGCTTGGTGCGCAGGGTATCGAGGAAGTCCTGACCATGGAGGCGGACCAGCCGCACCCGATGATCGGCCCGTCGTACGAGCAGTTCGGTGGGGCCATCCAAGGTGGTGCTGCGGGAATCGAGGTTCACCAGGTATTTGTCGCCCCGGGCTTCGGCCACCAGGCGGATATGGCTGTTGCCGGGCACCACGAAGGGCCGCACGTTCAGGTTGTGGGGGGCGATGGGCGTCACCACCATGGCGTCACTGGAGGGATCCAGCAAGGGTCCGCCGCAGCTCAGGGAATAGGCCGTACTGCCGGTGGGCGTGGCGATGATGAGGCCATCGGCCCAATAGGTGTTCATGAAGCGCCCGTCCAGATAGGCGTGGATGGCCATCATGGTGGCACTGTCGCGCTTGTGCAGGCTCACCTCGTTGAGGGCGGTGTTCTCCTCACCGAAATCGGAGCAGCCGGACAGGGCCAGCAGCCCGCGATCCTCGATGTCGTAATGCCCGTTCTTGAAGGCCGCGAGCGTGGCGTCCACGTCCGATGCCCGGGTGTTGCTGAGGAAACCCAGCCGGCCGAGGTTGATCCCCAGCACCGGGATACCGCTGCGGCCCACGAAGGCCACGGTATCCAGGAAGCTACCATCCCCGCCGAGGCTGATCAACAGGTCGAGTTCGCTGCCTTCGGCATACCCCATCACCTGGACATCGGCATGCAGCGGGAATCCCGCCTCGGTGAGCCTTTCGGCGAGGGTCCGCTCCACCACGGCGGTGGCCCCGACGGCCCGGATCCGGTCCAGGATGCGGGTGACGGCCGGTGCGGATGCCGGTGGATTGAACAGACGCCCGTGCGTTCCGATGCGCATGTGGAACCGATGTGGAGCGCGAAGTTCGTGAACTAAGGGCCTCTCCCGCCCTTTATTCCGACCCGCAACACGGATCCACCCCTTGCTCGATCCGATGTCGCCCTGGGCCCGTCGCAGCGCTCCCTACGACGGGCCTAGGGTGACAAGCGCGTGGGCCTAGCGTGACCCGACCTGGCCGAGCCCTTACTATTCCTGCCCCACCCTCAGAAAGGTTGGTTGAAATGGAGATACAGACCGGTCTCCGAGCGACCGTTCACGCTGTACTCCAACCGCAGCACCTGGTCATAGCTGCTCACCAGGTCCAGGCCCACGCCCGTTCCGGTCAGCACGGTGTTAGCCAGGGGGTTCTGCGCCGCATACCGGTCGTCCCAAGCGTAACCGGCATCCACGAAGGCATGCAGATACACGGCCACGTAGAGCGTGCGGAAGGCCTCCAACGGGATGGGGTTGAGGTAGTATTCGCGGGGCTGCACCAGGGCGAAGAGCACGTTGGCCTTTCCCACTGCGGCGTGCTGACCGTCCACGATGTAGTACT
Organism: Flavobacteriales bacterium; assembly: GCA_036405935.1. Classification (GTDB taxonomy): domain Bacteria; phylum Bacteroidota; class Bacteroidia; order Flavobacteriales_F; family PHOS-HE28; genus PHOS-HE28. Next base: position 5,249 of record DASWWQ010000156.1, on the reverse strand, counting down.
CGTAACCCCGCACGTTGTTGCTGTAACCCAAGCCCTCCTGGTTGTAGTAGGGCAGGTCCCGGTCCAAGGTGGTCCGTGCGCGCAGGCTGCCACCCACGCTCCAGCGCGGCTTCAGTTGCGCGAGCCTTTCCACATGGGCCTGGAGGATGGTGACCCGGGGTTCCGCGGACCCGAGCAGGCCAAGCCCCAAGCGGTCGAAGCGGAACTCGGTGTAGTGGCCCTTCAACGGAAAGACGCGGGAATCGCGGCGATCGATGGAGAAGGTGTAGCCCAGGGCGAGGTAGCGCGAATCCGAGGCGTTGTTGCGGAAGTAATCCCCGGTGGCCCGCCTTACGGTGTCGCGCACGTCGGCGTGCACGAAAGCGAGCCGCCAGCCGTGCCGGATATCGTGCGCTTTCCGCAACGAGGCCTGCAATTCCACCTTGCGTTCGGTGCGCACCTCCTCCTGTTCGTAGCGGGCGAAGACGCGCTTGTTGTCGCGCGTGGCCACGGTCACCTCGTTCTGCTCGGCGTAGCCACCGCCGATGCTGAAGCCCCAGCGCTCCTTGCGGTCCACGAAGGGGATGCGGTAGCGCATGGCCAGTTCCTTCGTGTAGCCGAGTTGGAACTTCACATACAAGGTCTCGTTCCGGCCGCGGAAGTTGTAGCGGTTGAGGTAGGCCCCGAAGTTGACGCGGCGCAGGTCGCGCGTGAGCCACCAGGTGTTGAAGTTGGGATCGGCCACACGGAAGATGGGTTCGGGCCACCAGTACCAGCGCTCGTTCACGGTGACGGTGAGGAACACCTCGTTCGGTCCCAGGAACAGCGGCATGATGCCCACCGAGTTGAAGAGCGAGAGGTTGCGCAGGTTCTGGGTGCTGCGTTCGATGCGGGCGTACAGGTCCTTCGATGTGACGGTATCCCCCTCGCTGAGGAGGAGTTCCCGCAGGATCACGCGGGGCTTGGTGATCCGGTTGCCTTCGATGGCGATGCCGGCGATCCGGAAGGGACCGCTGAAGTCCATGGGCGGCGCCTGTGCTCGGGCCGCACCGGGCAGACCGCCCAGGAACAGGAAGAACAGCGGAAGAACGGCGCGCATGGGCCGCGGACGGTCACTGGTTGATGATGCGCATCAGCTCATCGAACCGGCCCCGGAGGTCCTCGTGCAGCAGCGACCCTTGGAAGGTGCTCTTCACTTGGTACTCGTAGCGGTCGAAGGTCTGCAGCACGTCACTGATGTCCTCCCGGTTGATCTTCAGCGTCACCTCCATGCGCACGCTCTCGGGCAGGCTGTGGCAGTAGACACTGAGCACCTTGGCATCATTGCCCTCCACGATACGGGCGATCTCCTGCAGGCTGTAGTCGTTCTGGTTCATCTCCAGCACCAGCACGCTACCGGGTTCGCGCATGTTGGTCACCTCCGCCAAACGGCGCAGGGCCTGGTGTTCGTTGACCATGCCGATGTACTGACCTTCCATATCGAGCACGGGCACCACGGTGAGGGCGCGTTCCACCAGCAGCTTCATCACGTCGTAGATGTGCTGTCCACCCCTTACGAAGGGCACCTCCACCTGGTCCATCACATCGGCCACGGTGGCCTTCGGACCCAGCTGGTCGGAGAGTCCGGCCTCCTTCAACAGACCGACCAGACGGCCCTTCTCCACTACGGGAAGGTGGCCCACCTTGGCGTCCTCCATGCGATCGAGCGCGAGGGTGACGGGGTCGGTGGGCTTCAGCGCGGCGATATCGGTGGTGATGAGGTCTACGGCGTGCATGCGGGGAAGGGGCTGAGCGTGTGCTCTACTTTTGAACGCCCGTTCAGGGGGCAAGGTATATCGGGATGACGAAGCTCAGCGTGAACATCAACAAGCTCGCCACGTTGCGCAATGCGCGCGGCGGCAACAATCCCGATGTGTTGCGGTGGGCGCAGGACATCGAGCGCTTCGGTGCGCAGGGCATCACCGTGCATCCGCGCCCGGACGAGCGGCATATCCGCTATGCCGATGTTCACGCGCTGGCACCCTTGGTCACCACCGAATTCAACATCGAGGGGTATCCCACGGACGACTTCATGGCCTTGGTACTGGCGGCGAAGCCCGCGCAGGTGACGCTGGTACCCGATCCACCCGGTGTGCTCACCAGCAATGCCGGCTGGGATGCCAAGCAGCAGCGTTCCTTCCTGACGCCCGTGGTGCAGCGCTTCCAGCAGGCCGGCATCCGCGTATCGTTGTTCATGGGCACCGATGCCGAGCAGATCGCCCATGCGGCGGATACCGGCACGGACCGCATCGAACTCTACACCGAGCCCTATGCGCAGAAGTACCCCGCCGATCGCGCAAAGGCCGTGGCCCCGTTCACCCGTGCAGCGGAAAAAGCAACGGAACTGGGCCTGGGCCTGAACGCCGGGCACGACCTGGATCGGCACAACCTGGCCTGGTTCAAGCAGCACGTGCCGGGGCTGCTGGAGGTGTCCATCGGCCACGCGCTGATCTGTGATGCGCTCACCTACGGCATGGAGAACACCATCCAACTCTACCTCCGCGAACTGCGATGAGCTTTAGCGCTTCGACATCCACGCGATGCCGGGTCAAGCCCGGCATGACACCTTCCTTACATGAGCGTTGAACTCTTCCACCGCCTAGAAGGTGAAGGCACACCGATCGTGGTGTTGCATGGACTTTTCGGCAGCGCCGACAACTGGGGCACCATCGGGCGCTCCCTGGCCGCCGACCACCAGGTCGTCCTGGCCGATGCCCGCGACCACGGTCGTTCGCCCCACACCGATGAAGTGACCTATCCGCTGATGGCGGAGGACGTGCACGCGCTGGTGACGAAGCTCGGCCTGCGCGACATCGTGCTGGTGGGCCACAGCATGGGCGGCAAGATCGCGATGACCTTCGCGCAGCGCTGGCCGGAGCTGCTGAAGCATTTGGTGGTGATCGACATCGGTCCACGCGAGTACAGCATGGACAACCAAGCGGAGATCATCGCCGCATTGCTGGACAGCGACCTGCAGAGCAAACGTTCCCGTGCGGAGGTGGAGGCCTTCCTGGCCACACGCATCCCCGAGCCCGGGGTGGTGGCCTTCCTGATGAAGAGCCTCTATTGGAAGGAACCGGAGGTGCTGGGCTGGCGCTTCAACGTGCCGGTGCTGGCCCGCGACATCGTGAACATCCGAAAGCCGATCGACAGCACCGTGGTGAAGGTGCCCACGCTCTTCATCCGGGGGGGCAAGAGCGATTATATCCAACGCGAGGACCTGCCGGCCCTCCGGGAGCAGTTCCCCGACAGCAAGGTGGAAACGATCGATTTCGCGGGCCATTGGGTGCAGGCCCAGGCCCCGGACGAAGTGCTCGCGCTCATCCAACAGGTGGCGGGATGAGGGTGTTGCCGCTGTTGATCGGCCTGCTGGTTCCGGTGTTCCTTGCGGCACAGCCCGATAGCACCTGGGTGCGCTATCAGCCCGGATATGCGTTCAAGGATGGCCTGTACCGCGATTTCCAGGCCTTCCGGAACAACGCGCCCAGCGTACCCAAGTCGCACTTGCGCACCGTGCAGGGCCAACCGGTGACGGACCTGCGCAGCACGAACGGCAAACTGGTGGTACCCGACAGCACGGGCGAAGGCAAGCGCATCGACCTGTACGACATCTGGGGTTTCTGCGACGATGGCGTGGTGTACGTACGCGCCGGCAACGGCTTCTCGCGCATCGGGCTCATGGGCAGCATCGCGCACCTCACCTTCGATGCCACCTACCGCAACATGGACCCGTACAACTACTACGGCACGGCCAGCTACACGGTGGAGGAGCAACGCTTCCTGGACATGGCCACCGGCGCCTTCCTGCCCATCACCTCCGGCGGGCTGTACGAGGTGATCCAGCGCGATGACGTACTGAAGGAGGAGTTCGAGGCCATCCCCAGGAAGAAGCGCAAGAACGAAGTGCTCTTCCTCTTCATGCGGCGCTACAACGACCGGCATCCGCTGTACTTCCCGGGATGATGCCATGTGCACATGTGCTCACGGACCCATGTGCACATGCTCTTCACGTTGGCATCATGTTCGCTTTCCGCCGCTGCAACGCCCCCCGCTAACTTGCGCGCCCTTTCCACTGTACCGGTGATGCACCGCCTCCTCCCGCTCCTGTCCGTCCTGCTGATCGGCACTTCGGCTTCGGCCCAGGCCGATACCCGTTATGCACCCGTGTGCGTGGGTTTCTTCAACATCGAGAACCTCTACGACACCATCGATTCGCCGGACACGGACGACCATGAGTTCCTGCCCGGTGCACCCAAACAATGGGGCGCGGCCCGCTACTACCGCAAGGTGGAGAAGATGGCGCAGGTGATCAGCGAGCTCGGCACGGACATCCATCCCGACGGCGTGGCGTGCATGGGGCTTTCCGAGATCGAGAACCGCACCGTGCTGGAGGACCTGGTGAAGGCCGCCCCCCTGAAGAAGCGCGATCTGCGGATCGTGCATGTGGACGGTCCCGATCGTCGCGGCGTGGACTGCGCGTTCCTCTACGACCCGAAACATTTCGCCGAGCTATCGCACAAGAGCTATCGCCTCAGCGACCCCGCCGACACCAGTTTCCGCAGCCGGGACCAATTGCTGGTGAGCGGGCTGCTGAACGGCGACACCACGCACTTCATCGTGGCCCACTGGCCCAGCCGTCGCGGTGGTGAGAAGGCCTCGCAGCCCCGGCGTTTCCTCGCGGGCAAATTGGGCCGACACATCGCCGACTCGCTGCTGGCCCGCAACCCGGACGCGCGGGTGATCTACATGGGCGACCTGAACGACGATCCCGTGGACGCCAGCGTGAAACGCTTCCTGGGCAGCAGCGCCGTGAAGGAGGAAGCGGTGAACGGCAAGTTCTTCAACCCGATGGGCGACCTGTACCGCAAGGGCATCGGCTCCTTGGCGTGGAACGATTCGTGGAACCTCTTCGACCAGATCCTGGTTTCACCGGCCATCGTCACGGGCGCGAACGGCGGCACACGGTATTACGCCACCCGCGTGTACAACAAGCCCTATCTGCGGCAGGCCGAAGGCAACTTCGCCGGGTATCCGTTCCGCACCTTCGTGGGCGACCAGTACATGGACGGGTACAGCGACCACTTCCCGGTGTTCGTTACGCTGGTGAAGGAGGTGAAGTAGGGTCCGCGACCCTTCGGATCGGCGCGGGGCCTGAACACCGTCCCGAAGCGGGTGAGGGAGTGCGACCCCTCCCCCCTCCCTACCTTCGCGGACCATTGCATTCGTTATTC
>DASWWQ010000155.1:0-9813 GCA_036405935.1 Flavobacteriales bacterium | reverse complement strand
ACATTGCCGTTGTAGTAGCGCCGCGACTTCTCGATATCGCCCTCCACCACGCTGAGCATGTTCTGCAGCTCGAGGAAGTTGGTGTTCGCCTTCAGCTCGGGGTAACGTTCGGCCACGGCGATGAGGTTCATCAACGCCCCGTTCAGCCTGTTCTCGGCGGCCTGCTGGCCTTCCACGGTGGTGGCCTGCTGTGCGGCGGCACGCGCGCGGGTCACGTTCTCGAAGGTCTCCTGCTCGTGCGCGGCGTAGCCCTTCACGGTTTCCACGAGGTTGGGGATGAGGTCGTAGCGTTTCTTCAATTGCACGTCGATGCCGCTCCATGCCTCGGCCACGAGGTTCTTCAGCTTGACCAGTTTGTTGTAGATCCCGATGGCATAGAAGGCCACGAGCACAACAAGAGCAAGGATCACGATCAAGGGGGTCATCGGGTGGTGTTCGGGATGTTCGGTCGAAGATAGCGGGCGGGGGTTTGTAGAAGGTGAAGGGTGAAGGGTGAAGGGTGAAGGGTGAAGGGTGAAGTGCTGGTGAGAAGCCCAGCGCACCGGCCCGACCTTTGTGGCCAAAAGCCCATGCAAAAGCTACACTTCACCCAACACATCCGTGCTACCCGTGAACGGGTGTGGGACGTGCTCTGGAACGATCGCACCTATCCGCAGTGGACGGCCCCTTTCGGTGAGGGCGGCAAGGCCGTTTCGGACTGGAAGGAGGGCAGTCGCGTGCTCTTCCTCTCGGCCGAGGGCGATGGCATGTACGGCCTGCTGGACCGGGTGGATCCACCGGCTTCGCTGAGCATCACCCACCAAGGAGCCTATCGGGATGGGAAGGAACAACCCCAGGATGAGGCGAGCCGGGAATGGTCCGGCGCCAAGGAGCAATACACCTTGACCGCGCGCGATGGAGGCACCGAGCTCAGTGTCAGTGTCAATGTGGTGGATAGCGAGATCGAGCCGTTCCGGAAGATGTTCCCTGCTGCACTTCTGCGGGTGAAGGAGTTGGCGGAGCGGCCGCAAGGGTGAAGGGTGAAGGATGAAGGATGAAATGTGAAGGATGAGGTGTGAAGCGTGAGGTGTGAAGCGTGAAGTGTGAAGCGTGAAGTGTGAAGTGTGAAGTAGGAGTTGTGAGGGGCCGGATGGGATGCAAGACAGCGTTCCTACCTGCTGCCGCGTCCTAGGAGCCGAAGCCCTTGCCCATGCTGCGCACCTTGCTCTTCGTCCTCGCCTTTCCCGTTCGTGCCCTCCTCCCCGCCCAGACCTTGATCCCCGTGGTGGTGCATGTGATCCATCAAGGTGGACCGGAGAACATCAGCGATGCGCAGGTGCACAGCCAGATCGCGGTGCTGAACGCCGACTACCGGCGGCTCAATGCCGATACCGTCAACACCCGCCCGATCTTCCAAGCGGTGGCGGCCGACCTGGGCATCGAGTTCTGCTTGGCGGCGTTGGACCCCGCTGGACAACCCACCACCGGCATCGATCGCGTGGAAACGGACGAGACCAGTCCCACCGCGCTGATCGCCGCCCACGGCTGGGATGTGGAACGTTACCTCAACCTCTACGTGATGCCGAGCGGGTCCTGCTTCGCTTCCTTCCCTTGGGAACCGGACGAGCAGCAGGGCGTGTTCATCACCCATGGCCGTTTCGGCACGGTCGGCACGGTGGGCACGGAGGAATTCGCCGAATGGGCGCGCTTCGGTCGCACCGCCACGCACGAGGTGGGGCACTACCTCGGCCTGATGCACACCTTCTCCTTCATCGGCGATGTCGACCTCTGCTTGGGCGGTGATTCCGTCTGCGACACGCCACCCACCGACATGCGTTGGATGGTCTCCACCTGCTTGGACCATGGCCTGAACACGAACCTGGAGGAACCCGACCTGCCCGATCAGGTGGAGAACTTCATGGACTACAACATCGACAGCTGCACCAACCTGTTCACCGAAGGACAACGCCAACGGGTGATGGAGAAGATCGCCGCCTTCCGCAGCGTCCTGGTCAGCGAGGAGAACGGGCAACGCACCGGTTGCCGGAACAGCACCGGCATCGGGGAACCCCTTCCCGCGAGCCCCGTCCTATCGCCCAATCCGGCCGGGGACTTCGTGCAACTTTCCGTTCCTGTTCCGGTCCACGTGGAGCTCTTCGATCGCATGGGGGTCCGGCAACGCGTTTGGCTGGCCTTGCCGCAGGAGCGGATCGATCTCCAAGGCCTGGCGCCAGGCGTTTACCTGCTTCGCGTCATGGCCCCCGGACTGCGGCATACGGAGCGTTTGGTGGTGATGCGTTGACAACCTGTTCGTGCCGGTGCACGCACAGCGCATGCGTATGGCCGGGCAGTGCCTTAAACTTGGCCGCCCATGCGATCCGGCCGCATCCTTTCCCTCGATCTGTTGCGCGGGATCATCATGGTGATCATGGCCTTGGACCATGTCCGCGACTTCTTCCACACGGGGTTGCTCTTCGGTCCTTCCCCCACCGACCTCGATACCACCACTCCGGCGCTCTTCTTCACCCGTTGGATCACGCATTACTGCGCGCCGATCTTCGTGTTCCTCGCCGGCACCAGCGCGCACCTCTACGGCAGCACGCGCACCAAGGCACAGCTCAGCCGCTTCCTCTGGACCCGCGGGCTTTGGATGATCATCACCGAATGCACCATCGTGGCCTTCGGGTGGACCTTCGACATCACCTTCTCCTTCGGTGTACTGGCGGTGTTCTGGGCCTTGGGTGTGGGCATGATCGCGCTGGCGGGGCTGGTGTTCCTGCCGCTCCGGTCGATCCTCCTCATCGGGCTGGTGATCGTGTTCGGACATAACCTGCTGGATGGGATATCGGTGCAACAGGGCGGTGCCATCGGTGTGCTTTTCGATGCCTTGCACCGCGGCGGCCTGCACCAACCCGCACCGGGCCGCACGATCCTGATCCAATATCCGGTGCTGCCTTGGATCGGCACGATGGCGCTCGGCTACGTGCTCGGCCGGCTTTTCACGGGCGACGTTCCCGGCGAACTGCGGCGCCGCTGGCTGTTCCGGCTGGGACTCGGCGTGGTGGGCCTGTTCATCGCCCTGCGCGCGCTGAACATTTACGGGGATCCCAGCCCTTGGACGGACCGGCCCACGGCGATGTACGACCTGCTCTCGTTCCTCAACACGACGAAGTACCCCCCTTCCCTGCTCTATCTCTGCATGACGCTGGGTCCGGCGCTGCTGTTCCTGGCATGGGCCGAAGGGCGCACCTGGCGCTGGACCACCCCCTTCATCACCTTCGGTCGGGTGCCGTACTTCTACTACATGTTGCACATCTTCCTGATCCATGGGCTGGCCACCGTGGCCCTCATCGGACAAGGGCAACCGATCGCCGAAACGGTGATCACCGCCAGCACCGATCCTGCGCAGTATGCGGACAACGGGTTCCCGCTAGGGGTGGTCTATGCCGCGTGGATCGTCGTCGTGGTCGCCCTCCATGGGCCGTGCCGCTGGTACGGCAACTACCGGGCGACGCACAAGGACCGGTGGTGGCTGAGCTACCTGTGAGCGTATTCCCTCCATTGTGGCGGTGATTGCCCGATCCCCGGACGTTCTCCTTCAGGGAACGCCGTGGCACGGTTCTGCGACCCGCAGGGAAAAACACGGTCATGCGCACACCCATCCTCCTCTCCCTGCTGTCCACGGTGTCCTTGATGGCCGTGCTGTTGATCGGCGGATTCGCCAGTCTGGCGCACATCGCCTTCTTCACCCTGACCGCGCTTTTCCTGGTGTTACTGGTGAAGGGCTTGGTGGATGGCGTGAAGGACAAGCGGAAGGTGGTGGAGCCCTGAGCCTACTACCTCATTCTTCAACCACAGATGAACACGGATGCACGCAGATGATCCGTGCTCTCTTTAGCGCCACAGGCTCACCGTGCGCGCTTCGCCGGTTCCATGGTCCACGATCACCAGGAGCGGCTCGCTCACCTGGCTCTCCACCGGCGGGCGCGTTCCGACAAATACCGTGGACGTTTCGCCGGGAAGGATCTGTTGCAGGGTGGACCGATCGATGCCGGTGTCGGCATCCCAAAGCAGGTGACCTTCATGATCGACCCGGGCCACCTTCAAGGTTCGCTTCAGTCCGGCATCCGAGGAATGGACCAACACCGCGCTCGGTGGAGCGGTCAGGCGGATGGGTTCGGCCCCATCGTCCATGCGGAGGAATGCGGCATCGACATAGCGGCCATCGCCGATCGGCGCCATGGACAGGATGGTGTGATAGGCGCCGCTGCTGTCGGGGTCCAATCGTCCTTTGTGGAAACGACGTTCCCCGCGTGCTTCGTTCGCTTGCACCACCCGCTTCACATGGCTCTTCGGCTTGAAGTCGCGCTGCGCTTCGGTGTCGGTGTGCAGACCCAGCCAGGTGTCGTGCCCGATGAAGAGTCCGGCCGCGAGGTATTGTTCCGTACGCGGCTCCAAGGGAGCACCGCCCCAAGGCTTGGGTAGTTGGCTCTGGTCCACCGCCTGCACCTGCTCGGCGGACAACAGCTCGTGCGTCCGCAGGTCCACACCGTGCAGGCCGTGGGCGCTGAACCAAAGGGTACGTCCATCGCTACCCAGCACCTTGGCCAGCTGATAGCTGTTGCCATCGAGTCCTTCGGCGAACGGAATGAGCGTGGGCGCACCGCCATCCAAGGGCACGAGCAGCAGGCTGAGGCGATAGGTGTCGTCCGCACCACTGCGATGGAGGGTGGGTGTGTAGGCCTCCAGTTCCTGCATCAGGATCGCGATGTGTTCATCGGTGCGCACGGCCAGACCGAGGGGAGCACCTTTGCCGGGATCGATGGAAAACACCTTGCCTTTGATCCAGAAGAGCAGTGTGGCCAGCACACCGCCGATCAACACCACCAGCCCCAGCTTGCCCTTGAGGTTGCGGTAACGGCCCACCCACGCCGCAGCCTGCTGCGGCTGGGGGTCCGGCCTCGTTCCTTGCACCAGTTCGATCGTTCCCCCAGCGGCATCGATCATGGCGCGGCTCTTGGGTGCCTTCTGCCGCACCACCGCATCGGCCACGCGACGAAGGACCTCTTCGCGCTTCCCGTCGGGCCAGGTGCCATCGGACCAACGCGCGGCATCGCGCAACTGGATGATCACCAGCGTATCCCCACCGCCGTACTCCCAATACAGATCGATCCGCAGTGCGCCCTCCGTGTAGGTGATGGTACCGGAGCGGCCGTCCTCGGTGATGGCGACGTGGTGGTGGTGCATGGACGAACGTAAGCAACGCGCGAACACGTTCGGTCGCCGTGATCACGCCGGCCCCTGGCCTCCTTCGGCCAGCAACTCCTGCGCAGCACGGCGGCCGGAGCGCACGGCGCCCTCCATGGTGGCGTTGTAGCCATCCCCGCAGGTGGCCTCTCCGGCGAAGTACAACGTGCGCTCCAGCGGCGCGGCCAGGACGCGATGGGCATCGATACCGCCGGGCTTCACATAGCTGTATGCCCCACCGGAGAAGGCATCGCGCGCCCAATCGTGGTGGTGCCAGCTCCGCAAGGCCTCCTGCACGGCATGAAGAGCGAGGCCCGTGGCGCGGGCGAACGACTGCAGGGCGGCATCGCGCAGCTCATCGCCATGCAGCCGCGACGCCTCTTGGGCCAAGGGACCACCCGCCCAACCGTTCCACACGGGCGCACCGTTCGGCTTCGCGTTCCACCACGTGGGAAAGGGTTGATGCGGATGCTGCAGGAAAAGCGCCTCGCGCAGATGCGGATCGCTCGCGCAGGGGTCGGTCCGGAACACCAGCACCACCTTGATCGCACGACCCATGGCGAGGTGTCGAAGCGCATCGGCCTTGCTGTCCAAGGCCGGTTCGAAGCGCACCGCACCAACGTGGTCGGCACCCGCCTGCAATACGCCGAGCGGCAAGGTGATCAGGGCCTTGGGCGCCAGGAAGCGGAACGGTCGGCCTTGCGCGATACCATCCACCTGCACCCGCCCCTTGGACCACCGCACCTGCTCCACCACATGGTCGAGATGCAGCTCGCAACGATCGCCGCATCGGGACAGGAGGTGCTCCGCCGTGGCAACCGCACCCTTTAGGGAGCGCAGTTCCGAGGCGTCGGCGCTCTGGTTGCGCTCCACCTGCAGCAACCACTGTACGCTCAGCTGCGCCGGATCGGCGGCGTGGAAGCCGCCCACATAGTCCAACAGCGCCGCTTCGGCCGCGGCATTGCGTTGTGACCTGGGCAGTGCCTCCATGGCTTCCAGCAAGGACCGATCGCCGCCTCCGACCGATCGGAAAGCCTGCAGCAGCGGACCGAAGTCCTCCTCGGGTGATCCCGACTCCCACCCCCTGTCCGAACGGCGCAGGTAGGTGCCTTCCGCCTTCGCCAACGGATGGCCGGTGGTATGGAGAAGTTCCTGCACATGTCCGTGGGTATCGAACCACTCCGCACCGAGCTCGAGGGGTATATCCGCGGCTCCGTGGATCGTGAGCACCCGGCCGCCGATGCGGTCTCGGGCCTCCAACAGCACGGTGTGCAGACCGGCCTGGGCCAAGCGTTCCGCTGCAGACAGACCCGACAGGCCGGCGCCGATGATCAGGATGTCGGCCTTGTGATGATCCATGAACAGGTGCTCCGTGGAAGGACGATCGGGAAGGTCAGGTGGTTCGGGGCGGGGCAGCGCTTCCCGGGGCCGCTTCCTCGGCCAGCATCCGCTTCAGCGCCATCAGCAACACGATGGCCACCAGCAACAGGCCACCAAAAAAGTACCAGGCATTGTCGAAGCCGAACCGGGCCACCATCTGGAGTCCCAGCGTATGGCCCACGATGTGCGCCACGGCCCAGGCGATGGTGAACAGCGCCATGTAGCTGCCAGGCTTCCCACGGTCGGCGCGCTCGTAGGCGAGGCGGTTGGCGAAGGGGAAGTTCAGCATCTCGCCAACGGTCACCAGCGCCATACCCACCCAGAGGACCGCCACGAACGGCGCCACGTTCAGCACCAGGAAGCTGAGGGCCATGAGCACCGTGCTCACCAGCAGGATGTCGGTGTGGCGGAAACGGCGGTCCTCGCAGAAGCGCACCAAGGGCATCTCGAGCAGGAAGATCAGCAGACCGTTCATGCCCAGCAACAGACCGATGCCGAGCTCATCCAGCCCATGCACCTGACTGTAGTAGAGCGGCATGGTACTGAAGTACTGGAGGAACGGAACGGCGATGAGCACGGTGGTGAGCAGGAAGAAGAGGTAAGGCCGGTCCTGATAGGGCGAACGAAGGCTTGCACCATCCACAGCGGCGGGGGTGACCGACGCGGATCGTTGCGGCAACCAGCGCAGCATCAGTCCGGCAGCGACGACGCAGGTAAGACCATCCACCCAGAAGAGACCGGGATAGCCCCAGAGGGCGATGATGAGTCCGCCGCAGGCCGGCCCCATGCTGAAGCCGAGGTTGATCGCCAAGCGGATCAACGTGATGGCGCGCGTACGGTGCTGTGGACCGGCATAGGAGCCCACCGCCACGAACATCGCTGGCCGGAAAGCGTCGGACAAGAGGGTCAGCACGAAGATCCCGAGGCAGAAGGAGAGATAGCCCTCCACATACTGCAGCAGCACGAAGCAGATGCCCGAGGTGATCAACGCCCAGACCATCACGGTGTAGAAGCCGATACGGTCGGTGAGCTTGCCGCCCATCCACGCACCCACCACGGAACCTGCACCGAAACTGCTCATGATCCATCCCACCTGCTCCAGAGCAAGGCCCATGTCCTGCGTGAGGTAGAGCGACAGGAAGGGCACCACCATGGTACCCGCACGGTTCACGAAGGTGATGAAGGCCAGCAGCCACACCTCACGTCCAAGGCCCGCGAAGGATCCGATGTAGTACCGGTAGCTGCGGGCGAAGAGCGACATGGCCGCAAACGTAGATAGCACCCGGCATCCGCCACGCTCGGCCACGGAGCCCTACTTTTCGCCATGCTCCGCTCCAAGCCGTTCACGCTGCTTTCCCTGCTCTTCAGCCTCAACACATCGGCACAGACACGCGTCGTGCTGGACGACATCACGCACTTCTGGGACGCTTACGACCGGGTCACCGCCACGAAGGACACGGCCGAGCAGCGGCGGTTGTTGCACACCTACTTCATCCAGCGTGCCACCGCCGGCCAGAAAGCCATGTTCGAGGCACGGCGCTACACGCCCGATGAATACCTCCAGGCCATCCGCAGCTATCCGCGCTACTACGCTTCGATCAGGCCCAACATGCTACGCGCCAGCGAGCACGCGGAGGCCATGCGGGCCGGTGCGGAACGATTGCGGAAGATCCATCCCACGATGCGCCCGGCCGACATCCATTTCACCGTGGGCGTGTTCCGCAGCGGTGGTACCGTGATGAACGGCATGGTGCTGATCGGCAGCGAGATCTCCTTGGCGGACAGCACCACGGACACCAGCGAGTTCCCACCGGAACTGACGCACCTCGGCACCTTCTTCGCCACCAACCCCGCGCGTGAGCTGGCCTTCACCAATGTGCACGAGCTGATCCACACGCAGCAGCCGGCCCGCTGGGGCTATGACCTGCTGTCGCAAAGTCTCTTCGAGGGCATCGCGGAGTTCATCCCCACCTTGGCGATGGAGCGGCCTTCTCCTTCCGGCTCCGTGATCTACGGGGAAGCCCATGCCGACACCGTGCGGAAGGTCTTCGAGCAGGAACTCTTCGCCTACTGGATCGACCGCTGGATCTGGAACGACCTGTCCGGCCCCTTCCCCCAGCGCGACCTCGGCTACTACGTCGGGTACGCCATGGCGCGATCGTACTACGAGCGGAGCACGGACAAGCGACGGGCGATCGCCGATCTGATCGGTCTGAACTGCGAGGACCGAGCGGCGGTGGAAGCCTTCGCGGATGGTTGCGGATACCTCAGCCGTCCGGTGGCCGAACTGCGGGCCGCGTTCGAAGCGCAACGGCCACGGGTGATCGGCCTCGAGGGTTTCAACAACGGTAGCACGGATGTGGACCCGGCACGCAACACCATCACCGTCCTGTTCGACCGTCCGATGCACACCGGCTTCCGCTCGTTGGGTCTGGGCGAACTCGGAAAGGACCATCTTCCGGAGATCATGGACCAGGCCTTCGCGCACGACGGTCGCTCGATCACCTACACGGTGAAGCTGGAGGCCGGCAAACGCTACCAGATGGTGTTGGAGGAAGGCTTCCGCGATCCGCGGCTCTTCCAGATGGTGCCGTATACCGTGGACTTCGCCACGCGCTGACCGCGGGCGATGAACCGACCGGGCGTTGCCGTGTACCGGCGTGCGATGCGCCTCCTCTTCCTGCTCTCCACCCAGCTGTCCCTCCATCCACTTGCCGCCCAGCATTGCGGCTACGACTTCACGGCCTTGATCGTGGTGCATCCGCATATCGAGGGCGACACCACCACCATCGGCGGACTGCGGGTCACGCTGCTCGACAGCAACAACGTGCCGGTGATCCATCATGGGCGGGCCCTGCACCTGTTCCTGCCGAACACCGATCCCGAAGCCTGTCATCGCGGCACCGACGGCTTCGGTCGGGGTCGGAAGTTCTGTTTCCCGTTCGCCGGGGACAACTACGTGCTGGTGGTGCCCCGCGGATGGAGGACGGAGAAGATGAAGGTCCTCGTGCAGGATGATCGGCAGGAACGCTGGGATCGACGAGGCCAAGGAAGGGAGGTGACCCCTTATCGGCAGCGATTGGTGCCGCTCACCGCATCCGACAGCTGGCCCCTCTGCGGTCGCTACGACGACGAGGTGTACCCCATGCTGGAAGGGCGAACCGCTTACCATCCGGTGGACATCATCCTTCAGGAAGAATGAAGTGC
>DASWWQ010000154.1:0-32831 GCA_036405935.1 Flavobacteriales bacterium | reverse complement strand
CAGGAGAGGAACCGCTCAAGCTCGGAACGGTCGGCATGGGCACTGTAGAAATCCATCCGGAGGATCCGGGCCTTCACCGGGATGCGTTCGCCGAAGAGTCCCACCTCCTGCGCCCCCTTCAGCAGGCGATCACCCAGTGTTCCCGGAGCACAGAAACCCACCACCAGCACCGCGTTACGCGCATCCGGCAGCGCATTGCGCAGATGATGACGTACCCGGCCCGCTTCCATCATGCCGCTCGCACTGATGATGATGCAAGGGCCCGGACCATCGTTCAATGCCTTGCTGGCCTCTGGCGTGCGCAGGAACTCCACCCCGGTGAAGTCGAAGAGGTCGGGATCCTGCTGCAGTTCCATCTGTACATCCGAGCGGAACAAGGCCCCGTACTTGCGCACGATACCCGTGGCGCTGATGGCCAGCGGACTGTCCACGAACACCGGGATGCGCGGCAGCTTTCCCGCATTGCTCAGCGCGTTCAACGTGTAGAGCAGTTCCTGGGTCTTCCCCACACTGAATGCCGGTATGATGAGGCGCCCACCGGCCTTCACGCAGACGTCCGACACGTGCTGGAACAACGCCTCCTCCGCATCCGCGATGGGACCGTGGTCCCGATCGCCGTAGGTGCTTTCGCAGATCACCACATCGGCCTGCGGGAACGGTGCGGGATCGGGCAACAACCGATCCACATAGCGCCCCACATCCCCGCTGAAGGACAACCGCACCTTGCGCTCCCCATCATCGATCGCCAGATGCACGGCAGCGCTTCCCAGGATGTGCCCGGTGTCGGTGAACATCAGGGTGACGCCGGGAACGATCTCCCGCTCGACCCCGTACTCCAAGCCCCGGAACAGGACCAGCGTTGGAGCCACATCCTCGACCGTATAGAGCGGAGCGGCCTCCTCCGCATGCACACCCCGCTTCCGTGCCCGCTTGAGCTCGTACGCATGATCGTACTCCTGGATGTGCGCACTATCGGCGAGCATGATGGTGCACAGGTCGGCAGTGGCCGGGGTGGAATGGATGACGCCCTGGAAACCTTCCTTCACCAAGCGCGGTAGCAGTCCACTGTGATCGATGTGTGCATGGCTCAGGACCACCGCATCCAGCGCGGCGGGATCGAATCCGAAGCGCCGGTTCGGGTCGTGGTCCACGTCCCTCAACGCTTCGCCTTGGAACATGCCGCAATCCAGCAGCACCCGTCGCTGCCGTCCATCGCGGCCGGTCACTTCCACCAGATGCTTGCTGCCGGTCACCGTGCCTGCCGCACCGTGGAACGTGATGGAGATCGCCATGGGCGGAAGGTAGCACGGCCGTCCGAGCCCCTCTGGATCCAGCATCCGGGCGTTCGTAAAATGTTATGCACGCCGACCATCCCCGAAAGTCCATCCTTCTATATTGGCAACGAACCGGCCGGCCCGATGTCCTCCACGAACCGTTCGCATCTCCCCCGTGCGTGCGCGCTCCTCCGGTGCGCTTCGCTTCTTTTCCTCTCGCTCCTCTTCCTCGCGGCACAGGCACAGTACGAATTGCGTGGCACGGTGACCGACGGCAGCACCGGAGAGACCCTGGTGGGAGCCTCGGTGAAGCTGAAGGACGGCACGGGGTCCGCGGTCACCGACCTCGATGGCCGTTTCAAGTTGAAGGTGGACCGGCTGCCGCCGTTCGTGCTGGTGGTGGCCTACACCGGTTACACCACACAGGAGATCGCCGTACAAAGCCTCGATGAGGAGGTGAAGGCGAAGCTCGGTACCGACCAAGTGCTGCTGCAGGAAGCGCAGGTGGTGGCCCAGCGCATCAGCGACAAACAGAAGCAGGCGCCGCTGACGGTGGAGACCATGGACCTGATCGCCATCAAGGAAGCGGCCAGCGGCGACTTCTACGAGAGCCTCGGCACCTTGAAAGGCGTGGACATGACGGCCGCGAGCTTCGGATTCAAGGTGATCAACACGCGCGGCTTCAACAGCACCAGTCCCGTGCGTTCGCTGCAGTTGATCGATGGGGTGGACAACCAGAGCCCCGGCCTCAACTTTTCGCTGGGGAATTTCCTCGGTGCAAGCGACCTCGATGTCGTGAAGGTGGATGTGATCGCGGGTGCAAGCACGGCCTTCTACGGGCCGGGCGCCTTCAACGGGGTGATCGCGATGACCACCAAAAGCCCGTGGAACTTCCGCGGACTGAGCGCGAGCCTCAAGGGCGGTGAGCGCAACATGCTGGAGGCCGCCGTGCGCTATGCCCATGTCTTCAAGAACAAGGACGGTCAGGAGAAATGGGCCTACAAGCTCAACGTATTCGGTCTGCGTGCGGACGATTGGTGGGCCGAGAACTACGGCCCCACCAGTGATTCTCCAACCGGACGGACCAATCCCGGCCGCTATGATGCCGTGAACATCTATGGCGATGAGGACCTCAGCAGCGGGAACGACTATGACAACAGTACCGGTGAGCGCTCCACTCATCCGGGGCTGGGTAAATTCCTGCGCAATGGCTATAAGGAAAGCGAACTCGTGGATTACGGCACGCGCAACCTGAAAGCAGGGCTCAGCCTGCACCACCGGCTGCAGGACAGTCTTGAACTGGTCCTCGCCAGCAACTACAGCACCGGAACCACCGTGTACCAAGGCGATAACCGGTATCGCTTGGACGGCGTGCAGTTCTTCCAGCACAAAGTGGAATTGAGCCGCACCGGCAAATGGTTCGTCCGCGGTTACGTGACCCATGAGGATGCCGGAAAGACCTACGACATCTACACCACTGCGCTCCGGTTGCAGAACGCGAGCAGCCCATCGCCCCTGGGTGCGCGCAACGGGTGGAACGGTGCATATCTGCGCTACTGGGGTTTCAACATCACCCCCCAAGTGCAGGCTTTGCCAGGATACATCACCACATCACAGGCAGCGAACATGGGATGGAACGCTGCACAATGGACCGCGTGGCAGGATGATTTTCTCGTGGACAATGCCGCCAGCATCTCCCAGTTCCATCAACAAACGCTGGACTATCTGAACCAGTTGGACTCCACCGGCATCTCGCCCTACTACCAACCAGGAACGGAACGCTTCAACGAAAAGGTGGACGAGATCAAAAGCAAACGTTTCACCGACGGAGGCTCGCTCTTCTTCGACCGCAGCCTATTGGCGCATGCGATGGGCGAATACCGTTTCAATCCGAAATTCGGTGAGGTGGTGGTGGGTGGCAACTTCCGGCAATACCTGCCCAACAGCGCCGGCACCATCTTCAGCGACACCGGCAATGTGACCATCCGCAACAGTGAGTTCGGTGTGTTCGCCGGTCTGGAGAAGGACCTGGTACCCGAGAAGTTGAAGATGACCGCCACGCTGCGGATGGACAGGAACCAGAACTTCGATGCGGTCCTCTCCCCCGCCGCCAGCTTCGTCTACACGCCCCGCAAGGACCGTGTGTTCCGCTTCTCCTTCAGCAGCGCCGTACGCAACCCGACCCTGGCCGACCAGTACTTCTACTACAATGTGGGGCGCGCCATCCTTCTGGGCAATGTGGAAGGGAAGTTCGAGGAGGGGCGCGACAGCCTGTTCACGATCGAGAGTTTCAATGAATACCGGAACACCGCAGGGCCCACCCCTGCAGCGGGATTATCGAAGCTGGAGTATTTCCATGTGGACCGCCTGCGTCCCGAGCAGGCGCGCACCATCGAGATCGGTTACCGGGGCAACCATTGGGAACGCGTGTACTTCGATGTGAGCGCCTACCACAGTTGGTACCAGGACTTCATCGGTTACATCATCGGCATCCAAGGACGGTTCGACAGCTTCGGGTTCCCCTTCGGCGGCCTGCAGGTCTATCGCCTGGCCGCGAACGCCAGCACCCAAGTGCGCACGCAAGGGGCGAACTTCGGGGTGAACTACTACAGCGGCCGCTTCACCTACAACGGCAACTACAGCTACAACAAGTTGACCACCGGCGGTGACGACCCGATCATCCCCGCCTTCAATACCCCCGAGCACAAGTTCAACCTCGGCCTCAACGCGCACGAAATGCGTATCCCCTTCACGGAAAAACGGATCATGGGCTACGGGGTGAACTACAAGTGGGTGCAAGGCTATACCTTCGAGGGGTCGCCCCAGTTCAGCGGACCGATCCCGACCTACGACATGGTGGATGCGCAAGTGAACGTGAAGCTGACGAAGTACGACCTCACGGTAAAGGCCGGTGTAAGCAACCTGTTCGGGCTGCAACCGCTCTTCGACGAAGAGGTGCCGGACAACGAACGCTTGGACCGCGCCCTGAACAACAACGTGTACCTCGTGTACGGGGGTCCGCGTGTAGGACGTCTGGCCTACGTGCAGCTCATCTACGAATTCAGCGACCGATGACTCCGGCCACTTGAGGCCTCTCCCCCTGAACGAACAACACAATTCCCCCTCCATGCAACACACATTACGCCCGACCATGGCCTTGGTGACCGCGATGGCGGTGACCGCAGCCACAGCGCAAACGCGCTACCATCAGGAAGTCTTCGCCCCCGACCAGATCACGGTGACCTCCGACGTGACCTACGGAACGAACGTGGATTTCATGACCAGCGACTTCACGCAGAGCCCGCCGGTGATCAACACCATACAGCTGAAGCTGGATGTGTACCAGCCCGACCAAGCGGAGGACGAGGTGACCGCACGTCCCTTGGTGATCTATGCACCCACGGGCAACTTCCTGCCCCCACCCATCAACGGCAGCCCTACCGGCCTGAAGACGGACAGCACGGCCGTGGAGATCTGCAAACGTTTCGCCCGCCGCGGTTTCGTGGCCGCCAGTGTGGCCTACCGACACGGCTGGAACCCGCTGGGAGGCACCTTGCAGATCCGTCGGGGCACCCTCCTGAACGCCGTGTTCCGGGCCATCCATGACCTGAAGCAATCGGTCCGCTTCATGCGCGCCGACGCTGCAGGCCCGAACACCTACGCCATCGACCCGAACAAGGTGCTCCTCATCGGTGAAGGAAGTGGTGGCTACCTCGTGCAGGCCTATCTCTGCCTCGACCAAGGTGCGGAGATGTTCATCGAGAAGTTCCGCCCGGATCCCTTCGATCCCGAGGTGAGCTACATCGATACCAATACCGTGGGCAACATCGAGGGCTTCGGGGGTACCGTCAACCTGTATACGCCCAACGGTCAATCCAGCGAGGTGCAGATGGCGATCAACCTCGGCGGGTCGCTGGCCGACACCAGCTGGGCCGATGGCGGTGAGTCCCCATTGGTCTCCTTCCATACCGTGCTGGACCCCTTCGCTCCCTTCGGCAACGGCATCGTGATCGTGCCCACGACCGGGGAACAGGTGGTGGATGTCTCGGGATCCAACATCGCCCAACAGCTCTGGAACAACCTCGGCAACAACGATGTGTTCGCCAACCTGGCCGACGGTGATCCCTATACCGACCGTGCACGCTCGCTGTACGGTACCACGGTGAACGGTGTCACCATCAGCAGCACCCCCGAAGGCCTTTTCCCCTTGGTGCGCAACCCGTTGAGCGCTCCACTGTTGAACGAAGCCAGCCCTTGGCAGTGGTGGGACCCCAACAGCCCGCTGGCCACCGCGGTGATCAACCCCGGTCCTCCGCCCATCACCGCACACATGGCCTCCTTGGCCAGCAATCCGGACATGAGCGCCAACAAGGGACGTACCTACATCGATACGATCATGGGCTACTCCATTCCGCGCGTTGTTTGTGCGCTCCAACTCGGTGTGTGCGGCTACGTAGGCGTGGAGGAGAACACGGACATCGCCATCGGCGTGGAGGTGTACCCCAATCCCGCCAACGACCGTGTGAACATCACCAGCAGCAAGGCCATGATCCGTCATTACGATATGCGTGACGTGAACGGCCGCCGCGTGCGTCAAGCCAACGTGACCTCCAACACCCTGGTGATCGACCGCCAAGGATTGGAGTCCGGCGTCTATACCGTAACCCTGCATTTCGATTCCGGCACCGTCACCCGCAAGGTGGTGCTGCAGTAGAACGAGCAGTGCTCAAGAGAACGGGCCGCCCGATGGGCGGCCCGTTCTGCGTTCACGGTATCGGGTCGATCGGATCAAGGGAGCGGAGCACCCACCGCCACATTGCAGTCGTGGCCGGGTTCACCGTGCGCGGGGTTCGAACGCGCTTGGCCGTCGCTGGCCGGAGGAGCCACCACTGCAGGCTGCTCCATCGGTATCGTGGCGGAGGTGTTCGCCGCGCCGGGTGCAGGTGCGGTGGACAAGGAAGCACCCACGGGGATCTCACACCGATGTCCAGGTCGGCCGTGTTCGGGATTGGGATCGGTGACCACGATACCACCGGCATCCGTTCCGCGCATCGGAGCCGCAACGGGAGGTGCACCGGTGATCGGCGCATCATCCGTAGCATTTTCGGTGGCCTTGCCGACATCGGTTCCGGAGGAACACGCGTTGAACAGAAGCGTGAGCAGGAGCGCGATCACGCTCGTTGTATGGATATGCATGGGGATGAAGGTAGCCCATGGATAACCCCGAGGTGAAGACCGGGACCGGATCCATCCGCTCAGCGCAGTAGGGTCAAGTGGCCGGCCAACCGCTGCAAGCCCCCTTGTGCATCGCCATGGGTCACTTCCCAGAAATAGGTGCCTTCGGGACAGATGCTACCATTGGCCGTACCGTCCCAACCGGACAACAAGGACGATGTGGTGAACAGGAGTTGGCCCCATCGGTTATATATCCGCAACGCATATCCGGTGATGCCGGACCAACGTACGGGGCGGAACAGATCGTTCATGCCATCATGGTCCGGACTGAAGACATTGGGCATCACGAGATCCGATCCGGAAGGTGGAACAGGACACGGCTCCTCGGCGATGTATATGCTGTCCCGGGAAGGACATGCGCCCTGCACTTCCGCCCAATAGGTCCCCGCTTCCGAAACCATGTACTGCGCCGAGATGGTACCGTCCTGCCAAAGCACCTCATCAGCTCCGGACAGCACCTCCAGGAGAATGGTGCTACCGGTACAGATCGTGGTATCGGGTCCGAGGTCGGGTGCTTCCGGATCGATCGGCATCACATACAACGTATCGGACCATGTGCCGCAATCCGACATCAGCTCCACCCAGTAGGTACCTGGCCCATGGATGATCCGCTCCGGGCCGGTGGACCCGTTCTCCCAACTCACGTCAGCGCCCCATGCCGAGATATCGACCAGAAGACTGTCCCCTTCGCAGAGCAGCACAGGCTCCTCCCAGATATCCTCCGCCGATGCCGTGCTTTCGATCACGGAAACATCATCCACGTAGTAGTAACAATGGCCCGTGGATCCACCGGGAACGGTGATGAATGAACTGTTCGCATACGTATTGAAGTTGCCGATCGTGAGGTACTGCTCACCACCGTTCGCCATGAAACAACCGGATACTTCGACCCAACCGGTCTTGTCCACGATCACCGAACCGGCACTGACCTGGGGCGTGTACTGCGAAAAAGGAGATACATCTCCTTGTGCGATGGGACCATCGGAGAAGTAAGCTCCGACGCTGTTCGTGGCCCTGCCTGATGCATCGGCCAGGCTCAGATGGAAGGACACATGGTACGTGGTTCCTGCGGCCAACGGTTCCGCCAACGGCACTTGCATGTATTCACGATAGGCGGTGGTCTGTTCCCAAAGCGCGAAGAATCCCGCATAGCCCTCACCGGTTCGAGGCAGTTGGTCCCCGACCCAGTTCGTAGGTACGCAAACGAAGGGGAAATACTCGGGGCAACTCGGTCCGGAACACGAATGGAACAGGTCCGTTGAACCCACCGTGGGTATGGTCCAAGGCGCTGCGAGTTCCAAGGCGGCGGCATCCCCGGGGCAATCCACAACAACCTCGAAACCCGGATTGGGCACCAGGTTCTGAGCGAAGACCCGAACCGTGCAGCCGAGGCCCATTCCTACCAACAGGATGCAGTGGACCGATCTTCGGTATCCAACATCTGGTGCTTGAGGGATGGAAGGCCGGGTCGCTCCACGGAAAAGGATCGTAGGCATGGTGGTGGCGAGCACATGGGCGCTCGGAACAAGGACGAATGACGCGTCCGGTAGGTGGCCCGACCATGCGACAAGCCCTCCAATCAACGATCCGGATCGGGCTGTCCCTTCGCACCGCCCGATCAGCGCACCTCCTCCATGGAGATGACGCTGTCCACCACATACTTGTTGAAGCCCCGCCAAGGCAGCGCTCCGAGGTACTCGCGGTAGTGCAGGTTGAACTCCTTCCCGCTGTTGGCCATGAGCTGCTGCGCCACCCGTTCATTCTCCACGGAGAACTCGAACTCGAACGACTCCAGCGTGCCGTTCTGGCTGCGGATGCCCGTCTGGATCATCTTCCCTTCATAGGTCTTGAAGAGCACCCCCTTATGGACCATGTAGTTCAGTTCACCCGCCTTGGCCCCGGTGCCGAAGACCCAGAAGTACCGGAAGTAGCCGGCGATCAGCAGCAGCACGACGAACACGGCGATGACCTTCCAGAGCAGGCGCATGGGATGGCGGTTTGAGCGAAAGGTAGAGGCGACGTTCCATATGGTCATGCACCCATGGATCCAGGTGCCCATTCGGCGTTACAGTGCCGGGGCAAGTTCACATGGGCATGTGAGCTCCCGCGCCGCTCATCCTTACCGGCCGACCATTCGTCATTCAATGGTACTATGTGTTGCATAGTATCATCCTAAGACCATATGTTTGCATCGTCAACTACTTGACCACCCATAGATGCCTCGCCGGGCTTTCGGCGAAAGCGACATGAACGTGGAGAACACCAAAGCACAGATGCGCAAGGGCGTGCTGGAGTATTGCATCCTCTCGCTGCTCGCCGGCGAGGAGATGTACCCTTCGGACGTGATCGCGAAGCTGAAGGACGCCAAGCTGATCGTGGTGGAAGGAACGCTCTATCCCTTGCTGACCCGCCTGAAGGACTCGGGCTACCTGACCTACCGCTGGGAGGAGAGCCGCAGTGGCCCGCCCCGCAAGTACTACAAGCTGACCGCCGTCGGACAGAAATTCCTGAAGGAACTGGACGACACGTGGGACGAACTCGCACAAGCCGTGAAAAAAACGACCCGTAACAACCCCGCACGATGAAAAAGACGTTCACCGCCAACATCAGCGGCACGGTGTTCCACATCGAAGAGGACGCCTACGACCAGCTGCACCGCTACTTGGCCAACATCCGCGCGAAGTTCAGCGGCAGCACCGGTAGCGACGAGATCCTGTCCGACATCGAGGCCCGCGTGGCCGAGCTCTTCACCGAGCGCCTGCAAGGCCGCCAGGTGGTGACGATCGCCGATGTGGAGCATGTGCAGCAGACGATGGGCCAGCCCGAGGATTTCGCCTCGGACGAATCCACGGGCAACACGACGGGTGCCGGGGCGCAGAGCAACTGGACCGCGGGCGCGGGTACCGGCCGCAAACGTCTCTTCCGTGATCCGGAGGACCAATGGGTGGGTGGTGTGCTCAGCGGCATCAGCGCCTATTTCAACCTGGACCCCTTGTGGCTCCGTATCGCCTTCGTGATCATCATCGTGCTGGGCTGGGGTTCACCGGTGGCCATCTACCTGGTGCTATGGATCATGGTGCCCAAGGCCGACACCCCGGCGGACCGCCTGCGCATGCGGGGTGAACCCGTGACGGTGGACAACCTGAAGAAGGCCTTCGACCACGGCGCGGAGAAATTCACCGCAGGCGCGCAACGGATGTCGGAGGAGGCCCGTGACATGGGCCGCCGCTGGAAGGAGAACGATCTCACCGGGGAGGCCCAACGCAACGTGGGTCGTCATGTGCGCACCGCCGCCTCCGCGCTGGGCCGGGTGATCGGCGCCGTCTTCCTGGTGCTCGGTGTGCTGCTGGCCTTCGGACTGATCATGGGCAACTTCGGGCGCACCAACCTGCTGCTCGACGACCGCCTGATGTTGAACGGCAACCTGGGCTGGGGGCAACTCTCCGACGCCTGGTTCATCTCCCCGGAGCTGGCCACCTGGGCGTGGTTGGGCGTGGTGGTGCTGGTGCTGGTGCCCATCATCGGGCTCATCGCCGCGGGCATCCGGCTGCTCTTCGACGTGGCCATCCCGCGCTGGTTCGGCTGGGTTCTGTCGCCGCTGTGGATCCTCAGCATCTTCCTCCTGGTGATGATCGGCTTGCGCCACGCCAACGAATTCCGGTACACCGAGCGCGTCACCGACGACATCGCTATCCCCGTGCCCGCGGACGGCGTGCTGCACATCGCCGCCGGCAAGGACCCGCTCTTCGGCAACGACCGCGAGCGCTACTCCGACAACTGGGAACTGATCGAGATCAACGACGGCACGGTGACCTGGGGCAGTACGGAGCTCGACGTGAAGGAGAGCCCTGACAGCCTGTTCCACCTGCGCATCATCCGCAAGGCCTCGGGATCGGGGGTGAAACAGGCCCTGAACCGAGCGCGCTCCATCGCATTCGAACACAGCGTGCAGGACAACCTGCTCACCCTCTCCCCGCTCTACTCCAATCCTTCGGAGGACAAGCTGCGCGGACAAAGCGTGCTGTGCATCGTGCAGGTACCGATGAACAAGGCGGTGCGTTTCGAGCGGGGCACCGCGCGCATCATCCACGACATCGACAACACCACGAACACCTGGGACCCCGAGATGGTGGGCCGCACCTGGACGATGACGCCGCAGGGGCTCTCCGCCGGCATTCCGCCGGAGCCCGGTGCCGCACCCATGCCCTCCACGACACCGACGGACCGGGAAGCTCCCAAGGCGACGAAGACCACGGTGGTCACGGTGCGTACGGAGACCCGTGAACGCACGATCGACACCGCACCGCCCGACACGGGCTTGCTGCAGGCCTTGCACAGTCTGGTGCATCCGTAGGAACGCACCGGACACGGCGCGCGCGACGAGGGGTTGTTGTGCGCCGAACGCGGCCCCGCCTTCCGGCGGGGCCGCTGCCATCATGGACCCTTCACCGCTAGGCGCAACACTATCTTGCCGCCGTGCCGAAGGTGCGGTCCCTACTCTTCTATGTGCTGGTGGTGGGCACCTGCTTGGCGGCCATGTGGACCATCATCGCCCATGGACCCTCCGCAGGGTTGCCCGATGCCGGTACGCACGGGCTCTGGCAGCAGTTCAAGGATACCTACCACGAGAACCTGACCCATCCACTGGCGATCCTGCTGTTGCAGATCATCACCATCATCATAACGGCACGTGCACTGGGCTTCATCTGCTCCAGGATCGGACTGCCCGTGGTGATCGGCGAGATCGCCGCAGGCATCCTGCTCGGTCCCTCCTTCCTGGCCTCCCAGTTCCCGGCCTATTCCGGATTCCTCTTTCCGGTGGCCTCCATGCCGAACCTGCAGTTCCTGAGCCAGATCGGATTGATCCTTTTCATGTTCGTCATCGGCATGGAACTGGACCTGCAGGTGATGAAGGACCGGCTGAAGGACGCCTTGGTCGTGAGCCACGTGGGCATCGTCATCCCCTTCACCTTCGGCGTGGCCTTGGCCTATGCCATGCACGAACGGTTCATGCCGGCCCATACGGGCTTCTTGGGCTTCGCCCTTTTCCTGGGGATATCCATGAGCATCGCAGCCTTCCCCGTCCTGGCCCGCATCGTGCAGGAGCGCGGCTGGCAGCGCACGAGCTTCGGCAGCACCGTGATCACCTTCGCCGCAGCGGATGATGTCACCGCGTGGTGCCTGCTGGCCATCGTGATCGCCGTGGTGAAGGCGGGCACCTTCGCCAGCTCCATCTGGACGGTATTGATGACCGCCGCCTTCCTTTTTCTGATGTTCCGGGTGGTGCGGCCCTTCCTGCAGCGTCTCGGTGATGCCTATGCCGACCGAGACAGCTTGAGCAAACCCATCGTTGCGGTGTACATCGTGCTGCTCCTGTTGAGCGCCTATACCACGGAGGTCATCGGCATCCACGCGCTCTACGGCGCTTTCGTGGCGGGTGTCATCATGCCCAACAACCTCCGTTTCCGCACCCTGTTCATCGACAAGATCGAGGACCTCGCGGTGGTCCTGCTCCTTCCCCTCTTCTTCGTCTTCACCGGCCTGCGCACCGAGATCGGATTGTTGAACGATGTGGGTCTTTGGAAGTGGTGCGCCGTGATCGTTGCCGTGGCCACCATCGGCAAGTTCAGCGGCAGCGCCATCGCTGCGCGGTTCGTGGGTCTCAGCATGCGAGAGAGCCTGATGACCGGGGCCTTGATGAACACGCGTGGTTTGATGGAGCTGGTGGTGCTCAACATCGGATACGACCTGGGCGTCATCGGACCGGAGATCTTCGCCATGATGGTGATCATGGCCTTGGTGACCACCTTGATGACCGGCCCTGCGCTGACCTTGATCGAGCGCTTGATGCCCCTGCCACGGAAGAACGACGCCCAGGCGCGCGCCAGGGAGGCCCGCACCTTCCGTGTGCTCGTACCGTTCGGCGACCCCTTGCGCGGCAGGAACATGGTGCGCCTTGCCAACGCCTTGGTGAACCGCAACACCAACGCCCGGATCACGGCATTGCATCTGGTGCCCAGCGGGGACCTGAACCAGTACAACCAGGAGGAGCGTGAACGTGAGAGCTTCCGTCCGATCCGGAAGGATGCGCGCAACCACGAGATCCGGCTGGACACGCTGTTCCAGGCCAGCAGCGACCTGCCGCGCGATGTGGCCGCCACCGCCAACAACGGCACCTACGACATGGCGATCATCGGCGTGGGCCGTGGCATCTATCAAGGCACCCTGCTCGGCCGTATCGTGGGCATCACCAGCCGTTTCATCGATCCCGAACGCCTTCTCGGATCCATCACCGGCAAGGAGAAGCTCTTCGGTGAGGAGGTCTTCGACGATCGGGTGCGGCAGCTGCTCCGGGAGATCAGGATCCCCCTCGGCATCTACGTGGAGAAGGATCCGCAACCCCCGGACCACGTGGTGATCCCGTTCTTCTCGCTCACCGACAGCTTCCTGATGACCTATGTACAGAAGCTGCTCGTGAACCACGGATCGCACATCACGCTGATCGACATGGTCGGTGTCTTCGACCAGAGTCCTGAGCTGCTGCAGACCGTGCAGGCCATGGAGACCACCGCACCGGGTAAACTGGTGTTGATGCGTTCCATCGCCACGGACGATCGCCTCCCCGAGCTGGAAGGTGCGGACCTGATGCTCATCGGCATCGAGGCATGGACGAAGGCCGTGGAGGAAGGACGCAGTTGGCTGCAGACCTCACCGAGCGTGCTGATCATGCGGCCCTAAGAGTCCTGCTGTGGACCGTGTAGACGGGAAAGAGGAAGCTTGAAACCTGAGCCCGCTTGAGCGAGCCGTTGGACGAAGCAGCGGCGGCATCTGCGGATGATCGCAGGAACAGGAGCAGCGGCGGGAACAACCCTTCGACAGGCTCAGGGTGACAGTGAGCAGCAGGTCGGTAGCTAGCATCCACGTCATCTGCGGATGAAACACCAACTTCGCATTCCATAACGCATCCCCATACTCCTTCGCCGAGGCTTCGGCGCATACCATGAGCAAGGCCAACAAGATCAAGAACTTCGACCCCAACAGCCCCGGTGCGGCCAATGCCGGTATCTACGGTCTTCCGTTCACGGTGGAGGAAAGCGACATCGTGCTGGTGCCCGTGCCTTGGGAAGTGACCACCAGCTACGGCGGCGGCACTTCGCGGGGTCCCGAAGCGATCCTGGACGCCTCCTTCCAAGTGGACCTCTTCCATCCGGAGTTCCACGACCTGTGGAAACGCGGTATCGCGCTGGACGAGATCCCCGAGGCGTTGCTGGAGCAGAGCGAAGCCCTGAAGAAACAGGCCAAACACGTGATCGAGCTGCTGGTGAACGGTGGTGGCAAGAAGGAGAAGGCCCGCGCGGACAAGGCGCTGAAGCTGATCAACGCCGAATGCGCCGTGATGAACCAGTGGGTGGAGGAGCGCACCGGCTACTGGATGGACCAAGGCAAACTGGTGGGCCTCGTCGGTGGCGATCACAGCACGCCGCTGGGCTACTACCGTGCGCAGGCCGCCCGCCACAAGAGCTTCGGCATCCTGCATTTCGATGCGCATCTGGACCTGCGCAAGGCCTATGAGGGGTTCACCTTCAGCCATGCCAGCATCATGAACAACGCGTTGGCGCTGCCGCAACTGAAGACCATCGCCTCGGTGGGCATCCGCGACTTCTGCGAGGAAGAGGCCCGGGTGTTCAAGGCGGAGAAGAACCGGGTGCGCCTGCATCGCAGTGCCGAACTGCGTCGCCAGCAGTACGAAGGGATGACCTGGAAGAAACAGTGCGATACCATCATCGCGCAACTTCCCGAGCACGTGCACATCAGTTTCGACATCGATGCGCTGGACCCGACGCTCTGTCCCCATACAGGCACACCGGTGCCGGGCGGCCTCGCCTTCGAGGAGGCCACGTACCTCCTGAGCCGACTGGCCGAGAGCGGCAAGCGCATCATCGGCTTCGATCTGGTGGAAGTGTCGCCCGGCGAGCATGGGGATTGGGATGGTAACGTGGGTGCACGCCTGCTCTTCCACCTCTGCGGCGTGCTGGCCCGTACGAACTGAGCCGCACTTCCCTCCGCCCTTCCGCGTTGAACAGTTCAGCGTGGGAAAAGGCCGTCCGCCAAGGGGGATCCGCCCCGTCCTGCGCCGTTGCTTTACCCGCGCATGACCCTTTTCCGGCCAAGCCTGCTCCTGTTGCGCACGACCCTGCTGGTCGTGATGGCCGCGAACGGTGTCCCGGGCCAGGGCCAAGGCACGTGGCGCCTCGATAGCCTGATGCGCACCTGGTACGTGCAGCGCACCATCCAGGCCCGCCAGATCCCCTTCTCGCGGCACTTCGGTCCGGACACCATGGAGGCGCGTGCGGAGTGGACCGACACCTCCCCCGCCCTGCCCGGATTCTACGACGGTGAGGTGGCCCGTGCCATCGAGATCTACGGTGGAACCAAACGCACCGAGTTCCGCCTGTTGCTCGGCCTGGCCGAGATCTACCGTCCGATGATCGCCGAACGCTTCCGTGCGGAAGGCGTTCCCGAGGAATTGGCCGATCTGCCGCTCGCCCTCAGCGCGATGAATCCGCAATGCGCGTCCGACCGCGGTGAGAGCGGCCTCTGGATGTTGACCTGGCCCGTGGCCCTGCGGCATGGGCTGCGCATCAGCGCCGACCTGGATGAACGCCGCAACGATACCAAGAGCACCATCGTGGCCGCACGGCACCTGAAGGAACTGCACGCGCGTTACAACGACTGGAACCTCGCCGTGCTCGCATTCGCCTGCGGACCGGCACAGGTGGAGGCGGCCATGCTGCGCTCCGGAGGCGAACGCACGGTGCAGGCGCTCTACCCGCACCTCGACGCGCCCTACCGCGACCTCATCCCCACGCTGATCGCCATGCATTGGCTGGCCCATGAGGCCAGTGGTCCGCATCCGCGTCCCATCGCTCCCTCCACCTGGGAAACGGTGGACACCGTGCGTTTCCCCGCCAGCGTGCGCTTCACCAATGTCGCACGGGCGACACGCGTGCCCGAAGCGCAGCTCCGTGCGCTGAATCCCGAACTCACCGGAAGGACGGTTCCCCAGGAACATCCGCTCCTGCTCCCCCAACGCGAACACTTCGACTTCACCTCCGTGCTCGACAGCATGGCGGCCCTGGAACGCGCCACGCTTCCCATCCCGCTCGCCGACACCACGGCCTCCGACACCAGCGACGAGGCACCGCCCGCCGGCACCCGCACGGTGTATTACCGCATCCGGTCCGGCGACGCGCTCGGCACCATCGCACAACGGTTCAACGTATCCGTGGCCGATCTCCAGCTCTGGAACGAACTGAAGAGCGAGGCGATCGATGCGGGCGAGGAACTCACGATCCACGTTCCGCTGAAGACCACGGGCACACCCGATCGGAAAACCTCCACCTACACCGTTCGACGCGGCGATACGCTGGACGGCATCGCCAAACGCTACCGCGGCATCAGCGCCCAGGACATCATGCGGCACAACGGCATATCGTCCCGGATCCGTCCCGGACAGAAACTGAAGATCCCCGCACCGTGATCCGTCCGCTGCATACCCTGCTCTTCCTGCTCGGCGTGATGGTGTCGCTCGCCTTCCTGGGTTGGGTGTTCCCGAAGGACGGCATCGCGATCGGCGAGGCCTTCACCCTGAAGCTGCCGGCACCGGGGAGCGTGTTGTTCCCCAAGAAGGAGGCCACCGTGGACATCAGCACCATCGAAGCCATGACCACCGAAGCACCGGAGGAGAGCACGGCCGCGGACAGCGTGGTGACCGACAGCTCGATGGTGAACCTGGAGGTGGACACCACGCAGCTCGCGTCCATCGCCGATCGCATCCAGCTCCACTATCCGAACGGTGACCGGAGCGTGCTGTATCCGCTCTTCGCCGCGCTGGAACAGGCGCACGCGCACGGCAGTCCGGTGCGGGTGATGCACTACGGCGATTCACAACTGGAGGGCGACCGGATCACCTCCTACCTGCGGAACAAGCTGCAGACGCGCTTCGGAGGAAGCGGACCGGGACTGGTGAGCGTGGCGGACATCGTGCCCCACTTCAGCGTGGATCGCGAGCTCACGGGCGATTGGACACGCTACAGCGTGATGGCCCGCAAGGACCCCACGCAACGCCACACGCGCTTCGGTGC
Organism: Flavobacteriales bacterium; assembly: GCA_036405935.1. Lineage (GTDB taxonomy): Bacteria > Bacteroidota > Bacteroidia > Flavobacteriales_F > PHOS-HE28 > PHOS-HE28. The sequence goes on along the minus strand of DASWWQ010000154.1, from coordinate 16,177 downwards.
GCTCAGCTCCTTCTCGCGTTTCACGCCGATCCTGCCGGACACGGTGAAGCCCGACAGCACCGTGCATCGCGCCACCTTCACGCTGCGCCCGAGCGCCAACGCCTACGCGAAGGCGAAGACCTGGTCCGAATGCCGCCTCTTCTTCGGCTGGCATCGCGCACCGGTACGTATCTCCGTGACCGTGGACGGCGTGCTCGTCGACTCCGAGGTGGAGTGGCCCGAGGACCGGTTGATCACGCGCACCTGGCGCTTCAGCACACCTCCCAAGAGCGTCACCTTCGACCTGGAAGGCGCCGACAGTCCCGACATCTACGGTGTTTCATTGGAGGGGCGTTCGGGCGTGTGCATGGACAACATCGCCGCGCGGGGCGGTGCGGGTTACGAGTTCTCGAAGGTGGACCAGGGTCTTTCGCGCCGCATGTACCAGGAGCTCGACGTGTCGTTGCTGATCCTGCAGTACGGAGGTAACGTGCTGCCCAACATCCACAGCAAGGAAGAGGCGGACCAGTACGGCAAGGCCTTCGGTGCGCAGATCGCACGGTTCCGCAAGCTGATACCGGGCGTCACCGTGATGGTGATCGGTCCGAGCGACATGAGCATCAAGGAAGGCGATGCCATGATCACGCGGCCCTTCCTGGAGGACGTTCGCGATGCCTTGAAGACGAACACCCTGGCCCAGGGCGGTGTGTTCTGGGACATGTACACCGCCATGGGCGGGCGCAACAGCATGGTGAGCTGGGTGGAGGCCGATCCGCCCTTGGCCGCCACCGACTACATCCACTTCAGTCCCTACGGTGCGCGCAAGGTGGGCGAACTCTTCCACACCGCGTTCATCGCCGACTACCTCGAATACGTGAAGCACAAGGAATAGATGCCGACGATCACCGCACGCCTGCTCCCTCTGTCGTACCTGCTGGTGGCGACCTTCCCCTCCTGCGCGCAGGACGAACCCTTCAGCACCCCGACGTTCGACCGGATCGACCTGCAGGCGAACAAGTTGATCTTCAAGGGCGACAGCACCACCTTCACCGCGTTCCACGAACGGCTCGATGAACTGCTGCTGCACGGGAAGGGCAACATCGATGTGCTGCACGTGGGCGGATCGCACGTGCAGGCCGATATGTGGAGCGCACAACTGCGGCATCGACTGCAGACCATGGTACCTGGTGTGCGCGGCGGACGCGGGTTCGTGTTCCCGTACAACATGGCCAAGAGCAACAATCCCTACTGGTACAACCCGGAGTTCACCGGCACGTGGACCTCGGCGAAGAACGTGGTGCGCAGCGACAGCAGCTCCTTGGGACTCTCGGGCTACGCGGTGACGACCCGCGACAGCCTCACCACACTGCGCATCACCTTCCGTGGCACGCAATATCCGGGATACGTCTCGGACCGGGTGCGGATCTACCATCGTATGGACAGCAGCTTCGCGGTGAACGCCTTCACGAGCGACCCCGCTGTGCTGATCACCTGCACCCCACGTCAGGCGGAAGGCTTCACCGAATTCCGCTTCAGCCGTCCGCTGGACACGTTGCAGTTCCGTTTCACGAAGGAGGATCCCGCACAGAAGCGCTTCACACTGTACGGCATCGACCTGCGCAACGGCGATCCCGGCATCACGCTGTCCGCCGTGGGCGTGAACGGTGCCAGCACGGGTTCCTGGGTGCGCTGCGACCGGTTCGTGCAGGAGCTGGCCACCCTGCCCCCGCACCTCGTGATCCTCTCCATCGGCATCAACGATGCGCACGACACGGACTTCGATGCGAAGGCCTTCGAACGCAACTACGACGAGCTCATCCGCCGGATCAAGGCCACCTCACCGAACGCGGCCATCGTGCTCACCACCAACAACGACAGCTACATCCGGCGCAAGGTGAACAACCGGAACGCCACCGCGGTCCGCGCCTCGATGCTGCGGTTGAGCGCGACACACGGCGTGGCGGTGTGGGACCTCTTCACCGTGATGGGCGGCGCGGGTTCCATGCGCCACTGGCAGGCCGCGGGGCTGGCGAAGAAGGACCGCATCCACTTCACCCGGGAAGGCTACGTGATGCTCGGCGACCTCCTGTTCACCGCCTTGATGGAACACTACGCGGCACATCTCTCCACCGCCCAGAACCGCTGATCCGTGAACGGTACGCTCACCCTCCTCGACGGCCTCACCACCTGGTGGTCCACCGGCAGTTGGAAGGACCTTGTCACGTATCGGCCCGAGGAGCCGTTGATCTTCACCCGGTTCTTCTTCTGGGGCTTCTTCGCCGTGGTGCTCTCCGTGTATGCCGTGGTGCACCGCTGGAAGGGCATGCGCAACGCCTACCTCTTCCTCGTCAGTCTCTTCTTCTACTACAAGACCAGCGGACTCTTCGTCGCCATACTCATCTTCTCCACCTTCTCGGACTACTTCGTGGCCTTGGCGATGCATCGAACGCGCAACGGCCTCCACAAGAAGCTCTGGCTCGCCCTCGCGCTGACGATCAACCTCTTCCTGCTGTGCTACTTCAAGTATGCGCACTTCCTCATCACCAACATCAACGCGGCCTTCGGCACCTCCTTCCATGAGGTCAACTGGTTCGCGCTGTGGAGCAACGGGCTCTTCGGCACGAAGCATCTGGTGGACCGCATCCTGCTGCCGGTGGGCATCAGCTTCTTCACGTTCCAGGCCATCAGCTACGCGATGGATGTGTACCGTGGACACGTGGAACCGGTGCGCAACATCCTCGACTACGGCTTCTTCGTAAGCTTCTTCCCGCAGCTGGTGGCCGGACCCATCGTGCGCGCCTCGGAATTCCTGCCCCAGCTCAAGCGCGACTACCTGCTCACCCGCGCGGCCTTCGGCATGGCCGTCTTCTGGATCCTCAACGGCCTGTTGAAGAAGCTCGTGATCGGCGACTACATCGCGGTGAACTTCATCGACCGCGTGTTCGCCGACCCGCTCCGATACACCGGCTACGAGAACCTGATGGCGCTCTACGCCTATTCGCTGCAGGTGTACGCGGATTTCAGCGGATACACGGACATCGCCATCGGCGTGGCCCTGCTCCTCGGGTTCCAGCTGCCCACCAACTTCAACAGTCCGTACAAGGCCGACAGCGTCACCGATTTCTGGCGGCGCTGGCACATGAGCCTCAGCACCTGGCTGCGCGATTACCTCTACATCCCCATGGGCGGTAATCGCGGTGGCTCCACCTTCTCATGGATCATGCTGGGTTTCATCGGCGTGGCGCTGATGCTGCTGACCGGTTGGCTGTGGCTGCCGGTGGTCTACCTCTCGGCCATCGCGCTGATCGTGGTGCTGGTACGCGCCTTCCCCGCCTTCGGACTGCAGGTGAGCACGAACGTGAACCTGATGCTGACCATGCTCATCGGTGGCCTATGGCACGGTGCCAGCTGGATGTTCGTGATCTGGGGCGGCCTGAACGGGCTCGCCCTGGTCTTCCACAAGTACTGGAAACGGATCAGCCCGTGGGCGAAGGACCAGCGCCTGCTGGTGCATGCCACGGCCGTGTTCCTCACCTTCAGCTTCATCACCTTCACGCGCATCTGGTTCCGCTCCGATTCACTGGAGACCGCCGACCGCATCCTGCACCAGATCGGCAGCGCCTTCGGCTGGCATCTTATCCCGGAGGTCACGCGGGCGTTCGCACCGGTGTTCACCGTCACTTTGATCGGCCTGATCATCCATTGGTTGCCCGCCACTTGGAAACAGCGCTATCGCGAACGTTTCGTGTCCTTGCCGCTTCCGGCGATGGCTGTGGTGTGCGTGCTCGTGGTGGCGTTGATCCACCAGACGCTCTCCGCCGAGATGCAGCCGTTCATCTACTTCCAGTTCTGATCGTCGGTCGCTCCCTTCGGTGCTTCCTTCGGCTGGTCCAGTGGCAATCCACAGTGGTGGCAGTACTTCGCCTCCGGCAGGTGATCGATGGCGCCACATGCCACGCAGATCCGACGGTCCGTTGATCGGTTCTGCCGGGCCATCTCCACGGTTACGATACCCGTGGGAATGGCGATGATCGCGTAACCCAGTATCATGATCATGGAGGCCACCACCTGCCCGAGCGGTGTCACGGGGGCGATGTCGCCATAACCGACCGTGGTCAGGGTAACGATGGCCCAGTAGATGCTGCGTGGTATGCTGGAGAAGCCCGCCTCGGGGGGTTCGATCAGGAACATCACGGTACCGAACACGGACACCAGGGCAAGCACGGCCAACATGAACACGATGATGCGATGGCGGCTGGCGAGCAATGCCACCAGCAACAAGCGCGCTTCACGCACATAGTCGAAGAGACCCAGGATGCGGAACACCCGGGTGAGCCGGAGCGCACGCACCATCATGAAGCTGTGGCCGATCGGGAAGATCAGGCCGAGCCATGTGGGCAGCACCGCCAACAGATCCATGACACCGTAGAAGCTGAACAGATAGCGCCAGGGCAACTTGGCCGTCCAGATACGCAACCCGAATTCCACCGTGAACAGGATGGTGAAGAACCATTCCACGATGCGCAATTCCCTGCCGAAGGACATGCGCACCTCCTCAACGCTCTCCAGCATCACCACCGCGATGCTGGCCACGATCAACCACAACAACCAGATATCGAACCAGCGACCGGCCTTCGTATCCGAGCCGTAGATGACATGCCCCAGCGTTCCCCGCCGTTCCTTCCACCGCCTCCGCGAACCTGCCATGGACCAAAGATGGTGGAGACCGCGATGAAACCGGCCCCGGAAACGTCCTACGGTAGTTGCTCCGTGCGCACCGCCGTGGGTACCACCCCACCGATGTTCACCAGGATCGGGTCGCGGTCGTTGGTGGTTCCCGTGTAGCGAACGGTGTTGTCCATGTTCACATCGGACTCATGGTAGCCGTTGATGGTGGCCGTGGGTACCACTCCACCGATGGACAGCAGGACGGGATCACGGTCGTTGCCGGCCCCGGTATAGGAGAGCTTTCCGTCGCCCATGGTATTGCCCGCATGCAACACGCGATGGGTACCGATGCTCTTGCGCGCCTCCGTGCCCCAGGTGGCCGTGGCCGCCACCCGCAGATCCACGACCACGGTGGTGGTGCTCAAGGCGACCGGCGAGGCCGTCATGCACCCGAGGTGGTTCCGGTGCCGCACGGCCACATGGTAGCTGCCGGGGCCCACATGCAGCGTAAGCGAGGAGACGCCGTCGATGGAGACGATGTCGCCATCGCGTTGGAGGAGTCCTTGCCGTGAGGCCACCACCACCGAGGGGTGCGCGGCGGACCGCAGTTCCACCCGCACCCAGTCCACGATCGCATTGTTCCCCGTGCCCCCCAGCACGGAAGGAGCAACCACCTCACCACCTTGGGAGGCCACGTGGCTGAAGCCCAAACGGGTGGTGTATGGTTCGGTCAAGGGGATCGTGCCGGCCGTACGCAAGGCATCACCCATCAGCCCGGCCGAGCTGTTGAACGGTCCTTCCAGGAAGACCTTCGGGGAAACGCGCACCGTGGCGGAGGGATCGATGATGCGCATCAGCATGTCGCTCTCGGTGTTCACCACATAGAGCTCACCGTTCACGTCCTCCGCGATGCAGGCGATGCCGTAGTTGCCGCTCGAGGTCAATTGCTGCGAGGTATATCCTCCGTTGCCATCGGGAACGAGGGCATGCAGGCGGCCGTGGCAATAGTCGGAGTAGATGAACTTGCCCTGCAACGAAGGATACAGCGATCCGCGGTACACACGGCCGGCGATCACCGAACACCACGCTCCTTGGTTCTGCATGTGGGAGAAGACCGGCGCCACGTAGGTGTTCTGCGGCTGGCAGCCGCTGACATTGTACGCCTGCGTGCCCTCGTAACAGCGCCATCCGAAGTTGGGGCCGCTGTTGTTGGCGGAGGGCCAACGATCGATCTCCTCCTGGGCATCCTGGCCCACATCACCGATCCACAGGTCGCCGTTCTGGCGATCGAAACCGAAGCGCCACGGGTTGCGCAGGCCGGCCGCCCAGATCTCCCGCATCACCGTGTTCGAGGTGGCGTACGGGTTGGTCGGCGGAATGCCATAGGGGCTGCCGCTGTTCACATCGATGCGCAGCACCTTGCCGAAGCCCACCGCCATGTTCTGCGCCCGGTTCCCCGGATCGCCGCCATCGCCGCCATCGCCCGGGGCGAAATACAGGTAACCATCCGGACCGAAGTCGAGATCGCCGCCGTTGTGGTTGCTGTAGGGCTTGGCCAACGACCAAAGGACGACCTCGCTGGAAGCCGCGGCCACGTCGGGATCGCTGCTCACCGTGAAGCGGGAAAGGCGCAACGTGCCATTGCCCGTGCCGGTGACGTAGTACACGAAGAAGCGGCCGTTGGTGGCGTATTGGGGATGGAAGGCGAGACCGAGCAGCCCCTGTTCCGAGGAGGCGGAATGCACGTGATCGGTGATGTCGAGGAAAGGCTGTGGGGCCAGCTTGCCGTCGGGCTGCAGGATCCGGATCGTGCCGGGGCGCTCCACAATGAACAGTCGAGCGTCACCGCAATGCGCGATGTCCACCGGCGAGTTGAGACCGGAGGTGATCACGGCCTCCATTTCGATCTGTGCAAGTGCCGCGAAGGAGAACAATGCGTTGGCGATGGAGAGTAGCGTCCGACCCATGAAGATGGCTTTTCAACGATGGAACGAAAGCCGTACCACCCCGCGATGATCCTCGACGAACGCCCGCCCTTTCCCGGTACATGCCGGATCCCGCCGGTCCGGGCACTTCCTCTCCGGATGGAAGTGGGGAAAGGAATCCACAACTCCGATGCGGTCATCACACTAGATTCATCCCATGTCGCGGCGCTCAGTGACCCTTGTGCTGTCGTTCACGGTCCTTGCCGCACACGCGCAACAGGGCATCGAAGGGCGCTTGCTCGATGCTGGGAACCGGGCTCCCTTACCCTACGCCAGCATCGTGGTGAAGGGCGCTCCTGCCGGAACCGTCACCAATGCCGAAGGCCGGTTCCGGATCGTGGCCCAGGAACACGACACGCTGCTCTTCTCCTATCTGGGCTTCCGTCCGAAGGCCCTGACCGGAGCAGACGTGTTGCACGGACCTGACATCCTGCTGGAACCGGCGACCACCCAGCTGGCCGAGCTCGACGTGGTGGGCCGCAGCACCGCCGAACATCGATTGCTCATCCGCGCGGCGAAGATCCTGGAACGCACGCGACCCTATACGAGCAAGGTCTACTACGAACTCGGCACGCACGCCAAGGAATACCCCGTGGAAGCCATCGAGTGCTTCTACAATGCGACGATCCACGGCGCGGACATCGAAGCGCTCGACCTGAAGAACGGACGGATCGCCGTGGCGCCGGAGGAGGGCCGCTACGTGATGAACCTCAACACGAGCAAGGGCTTCATGCTGCTCCACCCCACCGATCGCAGCAGCGCGTTCCCGGGCACGCCCTTGCAATACCGGAGCGTAAAGGCCCTGCGCGAGCACTATGACATCACGCTCGTCTCCATCGTGGGATCCGATCCGCCCCTGCACCGGATCCGCTTCGAGCCGCGCATCGCTGATGGTTCCCACTTCTCCGGAACGGCCTGGGTGGAACCGAAGGAGGCGATCATCCATCGGTTGGAACTGCGGTGCGACACCTGCAACAGGCATCCCTTCCTCCCCTACGATCCCCAAGGCACGCTGAGCGATGTGGCGATCCGCTATGCCTTGGAATGGAGCGGTGACGCCGGCAGTTGGAGCATGGACCGGATCGAGCTGGACTACGCCCTCACCTTCCGGGACCGACCCGATGACCCGCGCATGGCCCTACGTTCCGGCCTCGGTGATCGCCGCATGCGCACCCGGGGCGTCATGCACTTCTTCGATCATGATCGTCCTTTCATCCTGCCGGTGTTCCACTACGATACCGAGCAGATGGACTACCGCAAGATCCTCGCGCTGCCGTTCGACAGCGTGTTCTGGCGCGAAGCACCGCTGCTGCTCCCCACCGAACAACAGCAGCGCGACCTCGATCTCTTCGCTCGCCACGGGATGCTCACCGGCCGCAAGGCACTGGATCCGAACAGCCGCACCGGCTTCTTCGAAAGCAACATGGCCTGCTGGTCGGCGGACCGGCGGATCACCCTGAAGAACACCCGACAGACCCCATACACCGCACCGATGCGTTCGGCCGTGGCGGACATCGAACGGGTGCATCTGGTGGCGCAGTTGTTCCTGAACATCGACGAGACACCGGAGGGTCATCGCACGTTCACGAGCACCGTGTTCGACGGCTTCCGCTCGTACCACGACCTGCCCGAGCAACCGTTCACGCCCGTCCTCCTCAACCTCTTCTTCGATCTCTGCGAAGGGGAACGGCGCAAACTGCAGATCGCCCTGGAGGAGCCGGGACTTTCGTTGCCACGCATCCGCGCGCTGCACGCAGCGGCCGTTCGGAACATGGAACGCACCACGGACCTTTTCCTCCGCGAAACGCATCTCGGCACCGATGAACGCGCGCTCCAACGCTGGAACGATCGGGTGCAACGCGAGGTGGGCATCGACAACCTGCGGATGTTCGGGTTGAAGGTGGAGTGAGTGTTCACCACAGAGGCACGGAGAGCACAGAGGAAGGCGCCGCACTCCGCTACGGATGTTCTGAAGGTGGAGCGATCCCGCACACTGCGACACGGAGACGTACGATGTTGGGCTTCATTCAACCGGAGAGGTGCGGAGCTCGCGGAGCAATGCACCTCACCCGCGGAAGCAAGCCACCACACATGGAATTTCTCCGAGCCTTCGTGTCTCCGTGTGAGAAAAGTCTCAGGCGGCCCGCTTCCGGTATTTCGCCAGGTTGATCAACAGCACGCCGCCGAGGATCACCACCAGTCCCGCGATCTCGTGCAGCCCGAGCACCTCGTTGCCGAGCCAGGTACCGAGCAGCACGGCCACCATGGGATTGACGTAGGCATACGTGCTCACCTGCGTGGCCGGGCGCACCTGGAGCAACCACACGTAGGCGCTGAAACCGATGATGGAACCGAACACGAGCAGATAGATCTCGGCGATCCAGGCGTTCAGCGGCACCGCGCTCCAGTCGAAGCCGTTCCATTCGCCGCGCAGCAGGCTGACGACCAGGAAACACACCGCACCCGTCAACATCTGCCAAGCGCTGCTCGCGGTGTTCGAGAGCGCGATCGGGAAGTACTTGGAGAAAAGCGAGCCCGCAGGCCAAGCGAGGATGCCGACGGCCAGCACCAGCAACGCCGTTCCTTCCGCCGAAGCACCACCACCCTGCAGTTGTGCACCCAGGCGTTCGCTGAAGAGCAGCCAGACGCCGACGATGCCCGCCGCCACACCCAACAACGTGGCCGGACTGCGGAAGTTGACGCCCCATTGCGGCTTGTCGAGCAAGGTGAACATCAACGGCGCCACCGCCACGGTGATGGCCACCACGCTGCTGGGGATCGTCTGTTGTGCCCACACCACCGCACCGTTGCCCAGGAACAGGAGCAGGAAACCCGTGAGGAGCACCTTCCAGAGTCCCTCGGCGCGCACCGGCAGCCGCTGTTGGCCGCACCACGCGAACATCAGCAGGCTTGCACCGGCGAAACGGAGGCCACCGAGCATGAAGGGTGGAAAACCCGTGAGCGCCTCCCGGATACCGAAGTACGTGCTACCCCAGATGATGTAGATGGCCGCGAAGGCCAGGTAGACCTTGAGGCGGGAGGGTTCGGGGGTCATGCTTCTATGGGGTTCTCCGGCCCGGGCAGCACGCGTTGCACGAAGACGAGGTCCAGCCAACGGCCGAACTTGCGGCCCACCTGCGGCATGCGGGCGGTCTCGGTGAACCCCAGCGCGCGATGCAGGGCCAGGCTGGCGGGATTCTCCGCATCGATGCCGCCCACCAGTACGCGCAGTCCCATGCGCTCCGCCTCCTCCACCACGGCCGTCAGCAGCGCCCGGCCGAGGCCTTGGCCCCGATGGGCGGCATGCACATGCACCGTGTGCTCACCGGTGTACCGGTAGCCGGGCTTCGAGCGGAACGGGCCGATGCAACAGAAGCCGGTGACGACATCCCCTGCCACGGATACGAGCACGGGCCACCCCCCGGCCTTCAGGTCCCGGAACCACTGGGTGCGCGTCTCCAGGGTTTGCGGCCGGTACACGTATACCGCCGTGCTGTTGGCGATCAGTTCGTTGTAGATGTCCAGGATGCCCGGAAGGTCGGCCTCCGTGGCCGGGCGGATGAGGAGCGGGGTTTTCATGACTGCCGGCAGGAGCCGAATAGCGGGTGCGAAGTTCGCCCAACCTCGAGCATGGACGGCCTTTCGCTGCATTCCTCCTACATTCGCGGCACATCAACACCCACCAGATGAAAACACCCCTTACTCTCCGTCAGGCCCTCTCCGCCTTCGCGTTCTCCATCGGAATCCTCCAGGCCCAGGCCCAGAACGCCTATCCGGCCAACGTTTCGATGCCGCGCTATGCCAAGGCCGGCGTGAACTACACCATCTCGGCCTGGTGCCGCAACGTCAGCTCCACCCCCTACACCAACGTGAGCATCAGCTGGCGACTGGACGGTGGCACCTGGAACAACATGACCGCCACCAACATCGGCGGCGGCGGGGTCACCACCAACAACTACCTGCCCCTCACGCACCCCATGTCGATGAACACGACCGAAGGGGAGCACGTGCTGGAGGTCCGGATCAACACCCCGGTGGATACCGATCCGAGCAACAACATCGTCACCATCCCCTTCACCGCCCTGAGCAACTGGGCCGACAAGGTGGTGCTGCTGGAAACGCGCACGGAGACCTGGTGCCCCCAGTGCCCTCCTTCCAACACCGTCAGCAATGCCCTGATGAACGAGCCGGACTACGCCGTGGTGAAGTTCCACATGAGCGATGCCTTGGACCAGTGCACCGAGTGCATCACCTACTTCGCCCAGCACAACCTCACCTACACCCCGGCCGGGATCGTGGAGATGGGTGAATACGGTGGATACGCCATCAGCTCCAACTACAACCTGTGGGAACCCACCTTGGAAGCGAAGGCCGCCGGTGTGTCGCCCGTGGAGCTCACCATGACCTCCTCGATCAACGCCGTGACCCGCGTGCTCACCGTGACGCTCAACGCCGAGTTCAACTACGCCGTCACCGGCCCCCACCGCCTGAACGTGTACGTGGCCGAGGACAACGTGGCCGGCCCCCAGCAGAACGCCCCCTCCAACTACCAGCACAACCGCGTGATGCGCGCCATGCTCGGTGGTGCACAGGGCAGCACCGATGTGGTGCCCAACGCACCCGTGGTGGGAACCACCTATTCGGAGACCTACACCTGGACCGTGCCCGCCGGATACGACCTGTACGATCTCCAGTTGGTGGGCGTGATCGAGCACCGTGCCGGCGACTTCAGCAACCGCTACTCGCTGAACGCCGTGAAGAGCCCCGCAAGCCCCGTGGGCGTGGAGGAGATCGCCCGCATCAACGACCGCCTGCTGGTGTACCCCAACCCCTTCCGGAACGGACTGCGGGTGCACCTCGATGACTTCACCGGCCGCACCAACGTGGAGCTGCTGACCCTCGATGGCCGCGTGGCCCTGCAACGCGCCGTGACCTTGGATGCCATGGGCACCAGCTGGATCGACGTGGATGGCGTGCCCGCAGGTCCTTACCTGCTGCGCATCACCACGCCCGATGCGATCGCCGTGAAACAGGTGGTCCGTCTCGACTGACCTTCATCTTCCGATCCGAACGAAGGGAGGCCGCCGGCCTCCCTTCGTTGTTCCCGGCCCGGCCCCGGCCTAGCGTGCTTCCCCCGCCGGTCCTACCTTCGCGACGAACGTCTTTCCACGCCATGCCCACGAACACCGCAGCCGCAGAGGAGCAGATCACGCTCACCGAACTGAAGGAGGAGATCCTGCGCGATTACGCCCTTGTCACCACCAGCCGCGAGGCCAGCCTGCTCGGCCGCAAGGAAGTGCTCGGCGGCAAGGCCAAGTTCGGCATCTTCGGGGATGGCAAGGAGCTGGCCCAGGTCTGCATGGCCAAGCAGTTCCGCAACGGCGATTGGCGCAGCGGCTACTACCGCGACATGACCTTCATGTTCGCCATCGGCGAGCTTACCGTGCAGCAGTGGTTCGCGCAGCTCTACGCCCACGCCGACGTCAACGCCGACCCCAGCAGCGCCGGCCGCAGCATGAACGGCCACTTCAGCACCCGCAGCCTCGATGCCAACGGCGAGTGGAAGGACCTGATGGCGCAACCCAACTCCAGCGCCGACATCAGCCCCACGGCCGGACAGATGCCGCGCCTGCTCGGCCTCGCCCAGGCCAGCAAGATGTTCCGCAACAACACCGCCCTGCACGGCTACACGCGCTTCAGCGACAAGGGCAACGAGGTGGCCTTCGGCACCATCGGTGATGCCAGCACCAGCGAAGGCCACTTCTGGGAAACGATGAACGCCGCCGGCGTGCTGCAGGTGCCCATGGCCATGAGCGTGTGGGACGATGGCTGGGGCATCAGCGTGAGCAAGCAGTACCAGACCACCAAGGGCAGCATCAGCGAGGCGTTGTCGGGAATGGAGAAGAAGGAAGGCACCAACGGCATCCGCATCTACCGCACCAAGGCCTGGAATTACGCCGACCTCAACAAGACCTACGAGGAAGCGATCGCCCTCTGCCGCGAGGAGCATGTGCCCTGCCTGATCCACGTGGAGGAGGTGACGCAGCCGCAAGGCCACAGCACCAGCGGCAGCCACGAGCGCTACAAGAACAGCGTCAACGATTGGATCCGCGACAAGGACGGCACGCCCATCGAGGAGGTGCCCCTGCTGGAGTGGTACAAGGTGTACGACTGCAACGTGAAGTTCCGCGAGTGGATCCTCGCCTTCAAGCCCGGCGGCACGCCCATCGCCACGGCCGAGGAACTCGACGCCATCGAGAACAAGTCGCGCGCCGATGCCCGTGCCGCCCAGAAGGCCGCGTGGACCGCGTTCCAGAGCGAGATCAAAGCGGAACTGGAGGAAGTGGCCACGCTGCTCAGCGATGCCGGTGCGAACGAGTTCGCTGCGGAACTGCGCAGCACGATGAATCCCGGACGCAAGGAGGTGGTGAGCATTGCGCGGAAGGCGCTCCTGGCATCGCGCGATGCCGGGTCAGCGCCCGGCATGACAGAACTGAAGGCGTGGGTGGACCGTGCGATGCGCGACAACGGTGAGCGCTACGGCAGTCACCTCTACAGCGAAAGCGCGAAGAGCTGCCTCAACGTGCGCGAAGTGCCCGTGCGCTACGACAGTGACGAGCAGGTGGACGGCCGCCTGATCATCCGCGACAACTTCGCGGCGCTCTTCGATAAGGAACCGCTGCTGCTGACCTTCGGCGAGGACACCGGCAAGATCGGCGACGTGAACCAAGGCATGGAAGGCATGCAGGCCCGCTTCGGCGAGCTGCGCGTCAGCGACGTCGGCATCCGCGAGGCCACCATCCTCGGACAAGGCATCGGCATGGCGTTGCGCGGCCTACGTCCCGTGGCGGAGATCCAATACCTGGACTACCTGCTCTACTGCCTGCAGGGCATGAGCGACGACCTGGCGATGACGCAGTGGCGTACCAAGGGCGGACAGAAGGCTCCGCTGATCATCCGCACGCGCGGGCACCGACTGGAGGGTGTGTGGCACAGCGGCAGTCCCATGGGCATGATCCTGAGCAGCGTGCGCGGCGTTGTGGTCTGCGTGCCCCGCAACATGCAACAGGCCGCGGGCTTCTACAACACGCTGATCCAAAGCGACGACGCGGCCATCGTGATCGAATGCCTCAACGGCTACCGCAGCAAGGAACGCCTGCCCAGCAACCTCGGTGAGTTCACCGTGCCCATCGGTGTGCCCGAGGTGGTACGCGAAGGCACCGACCTCACGCTGGTGAGCTACGGTAGCACCTTCAACCTCTGCGCAAAGGCCTGTGAGCAGCTCGAAGCCCTCGGCATCTCCGTGGAGCTGATCGACGTGCGCACGCTGCTGCCCTTCGACCGCGAGCACCGCATCGTGGAGAGCCTGAAGAAGACCAACCGCCTGCTGGTGGTGGACGAGGACGTGCCCGGCGGCGCCAGCGCGTACATCCTGCAGCAGATCCTCGAAGTGCAACAGGGCTACCGCTGGCTGGATGCCGCACCCCGCACCCTCAGCGCCAAGGCCCACCGTCCCGCCTACGGCAGCGATGGGGATTACTTCAGCAAGCCCAGCTTGGAGGATGTGGTGGAGGTTGTGGTGGGGATGGTGAGGGAGTGAGCTTGCGGAGAACGCCGATGGCTGCTTGGTCTACTTTCGATGATGGACGTAGCCTTGGAACCCAAGGCTCAGAGAACGGCATCATCTTGAAGGACGAGGAGCACGAGGAAGGTGCTCGCATCACTTTGGAAAAAGATGGTGGTGTCGCTCCATTCTCCTTAACACTGGGCATCTACGGCGCGTTGGTGGACACTCGGTTCTATGGCACAATTGAAAACGCAGAGGCCGAATTCGCATCATTGAAGATGCTCATTGACGAAGCACTTTCCTGTTGGAGTGAGCATGACCGCAAACCGTTCAATGACGCCGTGGACCGTCTAATGGCCTATGGCCGATGAAGCGAACTACATCTATCTCTTATCCGACTCTGTCGAGTCAATACTCCCGTGCGAACATCTTCGCATCGACGATGTGCATCCATACAAGAAATCGGACTTGCCGGGAATTATACTGAGCAACAGATACATATTGCAAAGCCGGCTCTCTAGCTTCGAACGCCAGAAGAATGCCCTTCATCAAGCCAGCACCCATGAGCGAGGTTGATTCAACAGAGTGGGACACATATCACCAAGTGCATGAGTCACACTATACCACAGAATCACTCGTCTGTGAAGTTGACGATCCATTTCGCGAGTACTTGCCTGCACCTTCAAATCAGCGACTTCTAGACATTGGATGTGGTCAAAGTTCTCTTGTACTAAAGTATGCGGGGCTTGGATCACACGCCACGGGCAGGGATGTCAATCAAACCGCACTCAACTGCCTTCGCCGTCGACTAATATCCCTAGGACAAGAAGCCAATGGACGAGTAACCCTTCAGGAAGGTCTCTTTCCGAAATTTCGCCCTTCAGAGATGAACTTCACTTTGGCTGTTGTCAAAGACGTTCTTCACTTCTACACGGACTCTGAGCAATCTGACATCTTGGGCAAACTCGATGAACATCTTGTACAAGGCTCTTACATCTTCATAAAGTGTCGTTCCGAAAAGCACTTTGTAGCGATCGACCCCTCCAGAGACTCTCGCTACAAATCCTTCTTCAATCCTTCATCCATGCGTTCATTATTCAATGCAGTCAAGTATGATTGCCTTTGGACCAAGAGCTTCGAAGAGTATCATAGCGAATCTGATAAAGAGTTTATGCGGAAGTGGTTCGCAAAATCCTATCCGACACTCTCTAAAGACGAACTTGAATCCGAGCTCAGCTGGTACCTTTCCGAAGGACCGATGATGACGGAAAGTGCGTTGTTCAGGAAAAGGTAATCCCCTACTTGTCGCAACTCTACACTTGCTGCAATAGATCTCCGAAGAGGACTGAGCGGGGCTGCAGGTGAACCAAAGTCCCACGCTGGCGCGAGCGTGTGCGCTCGTGCCCTCCAACCAGCAGGATCATGTACATCACACTACGACTGTTCGCCACGAGCATATTGCCGTGCGTATTCGCTGCGACCAGCGTTGCGCAAGTGACTTCACCAGCCACTGAACTTGCACCCTACACGAACGACAGTTTGGGCTTCAGCATCGACCTACCCTGTTCTCCCAGGTGGGAAACGCCAACGATACGCGGATCGAAACCCGTGCTGATATGCGACACGACCGATCCCATCGTTGTGATCAGTAGCGAACGGAAGAACCTTCCCACCGATGCCGAGTTGGAGGCGTATATGAAGAAGCAGGTGCAGACGGGCGATATCCCCTACGAAATGACCCGCGAAGAAGTCGACGGACATCGAGCGGTCAAGGTCCGATTGCTGGCGTCCGCGCAAGAGCTTGAGATGTGGGTTGTCGTTGCCGGAGACGAACAGCTCCTCCTGTTCTCGTTCGTCTCCCGCACGGGTAAGACCGCGGCGAACACTCCAGCCATGGTGGCTTCGATCAAGATCAAGTGATCTTCCCGCGCTCACTTGGCGCGAGTGCAGTCAGCCCTGATCACGGAAGCCGCTATCA
>DASWWQ010000153.1:0-19160 GCA_036405935.1 Flavobacteriales bacterium | reverse complement strand
GAAGAGCGTCGCGGCCGTCCGGAACAAATACGGTAGGCACAGAAGCGGCCAAGAAGGAGCCATGGCGGCGAAGCTCGCGGCCGCTTTTCGGAGTAGGAGCAGGGTCACCCCTCGTGCCCCTGCGATCAGAATCCCCCCATACCAGGCCCGGCAGGTGTACCCGCAGGGTTGAGCAGCGCGTCCAATGCGGCCTCGTTGGGCACCATCACGCGGCGGGCCTTACTGCCTTCGAAACCACCGAGCACGCCGGCGGCCTCCAGCTGGTCCACGATGCGACCGGCGCGGTTGTAGCCGAGCTTCAGCTTGCGTTGGATCAGCGAGGTGCTGCCTTGCTGGGTCTGCACCACGATGCGGGCGGCGTCCTCGAACATGGGGTCGCGGTCGCCGAGGTCCAGGTCGCCGCCGCCATCGCCGTCCTCGCTCGGTACCTCGGGCAGGATGAAGGCATCGGGGTAGCCGCGCTGGTTGCCGATGAACTCGGTGATCTGCTCCACCTCGGGCGTGTCCACGAAGGCGCACTGGATCCGGATCAGGTCGTTGCCGGTGCTCAGCAGCATATCACCCCGGCCGATCAGCTGGTCGGCACCGCCGGCATCGAGGATGGTGCGGCTGTCGATCTTGCTGGTGACGCGGAAGGCGATCCGCGCCGGGAAGTTGGCCTTGATGGTTCCGGTGATGATGTTCACGCTCGGGCGCTGCGTGGCGATGATCAGGTGGATGCCGATGGCCCGGGCCAGCTGGGCCAGACGGGCGATGGGCGTTTCCACTTCGCGGCCGGCGGTCATGATCAGGTCGGCGAACTCGTCCACCACCAGCACGATGTAGGGGAGGAACTTGTGGCCCTTCTCCGGACTCAGGCGACGGCTGATGAACTTGGCGTTGTACTCCTTGATGTTGCGGACCTGCGCCTCCTTCAGCAGTTCGTAACGCTCGTCCATCTCGATGCACAGGCTGTTCAGCGTGGCCACCACCTTCTTGGTGTCGGTGATGATCGCTTCGCCGTCGCCCGGCAGTTTGGCCAGGAAGTGCCGTTCGATCTTGTTGAAGAGGGTGAGCTCCACCTTCTTGGGATCCACCAGCACGAACTTGATCTGGCTCGGGTGCTTCTTGTAGAGCAGGGACACCAGGATCGCGTTCAACCCGACGGACTTGCCCTGACCGGTGGCACCGGCCATCAGCAGGTGGGGCATCTTGGCCAGGTCCGTGACGAACGTCTCGTTGCTGATGGTCTTGCCCAGTACCAAGGGCAGGTCCATGGTGGTGTTCTGGAACTTGTCGCTGGCGATGACCCCGCGCATGCCCACCACCTGCGGTTTGCTGTTGGGCACTTCGATACCGATGGTGCCCTTGCCGGGGATCGGTGCGATGATCCGGATGCCGAGCGCGGCCAGGCTCAGGGCGATGTCGTCCTCGAGGTTCTTGATCTTGCTGATGCGCACACCGGCCTGGGGGATGATCTCGTACAAGGTCACGGTGGGACCGATGGTCGCCTTGATCTTGTCGATGCCGATGTTGTAGTTGTTCAGCGTCTCAACGATGCGGTTCTTGTTCGCCTCGAGTTCCTCCCGGCTCACGGTGAGCTCACCGGTGCCATGGTCCACCAGCAGATCGATGGGGGGCAGCTCGTAGCTGCTGAGGTCGAGGGTGGGGTCGTACTCGCCGAAGTCCTTCAGCTTCGCTTCGATGTCGTCCTCGCTCAACACGCTTTCCTGAACGGGTGCTTGCACCTGGAAGCCGTTGCTTTCCGCGTTGATCGCCTGCGCCAGATCGATCGCCGGTGGGGTAGGGGAGGGGGCGAGGCCTTCCACTTCCATGTCGAACGAAGGCACACCGGAGATGATCGGTTCTTTCACTGGCTCGATCATGTCGAGCTCTTCTTGCTCCTGCTCCTGTACTTCTTCCTCCTGTTCTTCCACTTCCTCTGCTTCCTCCTCCTCGATCACGGCTTCTTCCTCCTCCTCGATCTGCTCTTCTTCCTCGGTCTCTTCCTGCGCACGCAAGCGGTTGCCCGCTGCCGCAGCGACCGGCGGGGTTTCCACTGTCGCTTCCTCATCTTCCTCCTCGTTGAGGCTTTGCGCCAAGCGCTCCTTGCGTTCGGCCATCCAGCGGTTGATACCCTCGAACGAGGGGTTGAACGTGGCCACGGCGAAGGCTCCGGCGCTGGTGAGGATCAAAGCGGCTGCACCGAAGCTGCCCAACCAGCTGATCAACTGGGCGTTGATGGCATGACCGACACCGCCGCCGAGCCACTGGTATTCCGGCAGCGAAAAGGTGGCGAAGCCCAGCAGCGTAGGCACCCAGAACAAGGTCATCAAGGTCCAGCGGAAGGTCTTCGCGGGCGGCATCAGCCAGGTGTTCAGCACCAGCCGCACGCCGAAGAGGAAGCTCCACAGCACGAAGGCGAAGGCGGCCAGACCGAACCACACGAACATGAACCGGTGGCTGAGCAGCGCACCGATCTTGCCCATCCAGTTCTCCACCCGCACGCCGGTATCGAAGATCTCACCCCAAGGACGGCCCATCAGGTCCTGGTCGATGCGCCAGGTGAAGAGGTAGCTGGTGAAGGCCACGAGCAGGTAGGCGCTGGTGAGCACCAGGAAGAGCCCGCCCACCTTGTGCGTGCGCTCATCGCCCCAGAAGGCCTTGAAACGCGCGATTTTACCGGTACCGGCTTCAGCGGCCTTGGCGGTGGATCTGCTTTTGCGCTCGCGCTTCGGTGGAGCTTCTTCCACCGCTGCTTCGCGCATCTTGTTCTTGCGTTCGCTGGCCAAGGGAGTAGGGGAGATAAGGCCGCTCCACGCACCCGGAAGGAACGCGCGGAACGGAGGTCCCAGCAAAACTACCGGGGTGCCCTAGGGCAACGGGGAAGGCCTCTTCCCTATTATCAACAGCAGCGTGTGGCGGAAGCCGCCGATGGCGTCGGTGTGCGTTGACCGAAGGCCTTCTTCCTCATGTCCTGCCGGGCTTTACCCGGCATCGCGGAAAGGCCAGTGGCAACGGACCCGGACAAGCCCTCAGCGCAATTTCGCGCCTCCGCGTCCCTGCGGTAGGAACCCCGGGCCTCAGTTGGTGAAGGTGCCCAGCACTTGGGCCAACTCGTGGTCCAGCACTTCGGGGGCAACCCTGTCATGGTCGGCCTTCACCTGGAAACGATCGGCGGCCACGGTACCGGGGGTCACCGACACGGCATCCATACGCATGCGGATGCCGTACTGGACCACTTCATACCGGAGCAGCACACCGGGGATCTCGCTGAAGGGTGTATACCAGTTGGGTTCGTTCATCGCGATGCGGTCCGTGTACCAGAGTTCCACTTCCGGCCGATCCACGGTGTTGTAGATGGCCAGTGCTTTCTTGCACGGGAGCCCGGCGATGGTGTCCGTTTCCTGGGTGAAGAGGATGGTCATGGCCTGCGAACCCTTATTGAAAAGGTCCAGGTCCTTGGGGTGCAGTTCGGCCACCATGCGCTTGCCCATCACGCTCATGTGGTAGTCCATGGTCTTCTGCGGGGTGTTCACCACCATGCTGGTACGGAACACACCCATGCCGGCGCTCAGGTCCACCGCCTGTTGGTCCTCATTGAAGCTGAGGATGGTCTTCTCCGGAAGCATGCCCGCCATCAACCCGTCGGGGTCGTAGTCCGGGAAGCTCATCATGTATTCGATCACCCCCTCCGAGATGGTGTCGCCGCCCAGGTGACTGCTGCACCCGCCGCAGAGAAAGGGGAGCATGAGCAGGGCGAAGGGAAGGGAGCGGGTCGACTTCAATGCAGGGATCCGGTTGGTGACAGGAGGGCTCAATGGAAGTTGCGGGGTCGTGTTACGCGATCGAGGGATGAACGTTGCAGCCAAGCCGGCAGTTGGTTTGTTATTGATTGATCATCAGTGTTTTATCTCGTGAACTCCTGCCGGAAGGTGGTCTTGTTCTTCCGCTCGTCGATCACTTCCAAGGTGAAGACATGTTTGCCGGGAATATCGGAATGCACATCGAACAGGTGGGTCAACGACTTGGTCTTCGGGTCGTAGTCCAGCAGGATCCAGTTGCCGTCGAGCAGGCCGGTGTATACATCCACGCCGCTGAGGTCATCATCCACCCGGATGGTGAATCCCTTGCGCCCGGTCATCACCGGCTTCAGGTCCAGGTTGGTCACCTTCGGGGGAACGGTATCCGCCATCACCGTGAAGGCGCCGAAGGCCTTGGTCCGGGCGGTGACCCAGCCGTTCGCGTGCGTGCCCCCGATGGAGGAGGTCTTTCCGGCGTGGTCGGTCCGCACCACCACCAACTTGTTCGCCCGGGACACCGGTACCGGCTTTTCCACTTGGATCGACACCTCGCCTTGGACGTGCAAGGGACTGTAGGGATCGCCCAAGCGGTGCACCGGGGCGTAGGCCTTCGGACCGATCACGCTGCCCCTGGAAAGATCAATGCGATCATCCTGGTACAAGGCCTTGGCCGGCAGGGTGAAACGCAGTCCGTTCCCCTCGATCCGGTTCTCCTGGTCATACCGGAACAGGGTGCCCGCCCGGCGTGCAGGTGCCCATGCCCGGGCCGCTTCGGCCGTGGCCCCGCGCAGCATGAAGCTCAACTTGCTGCGGTTTCCGTGCGCATCCGTGGCGATCACCACCACCGCATGGTCCTTGCCCGGTTCGGGCGTGATCCGCCCCTGCGCCGTCTCCTTGCCGTAGAGGTCCAGCCCATTGCCCGGTAGACGGTAGCAGCGGTTGTAGTCCATGCTGTTGTCCTTGAAGAGGCGATAGTCCATGTAGGCGTTCGCATACCGGTTCTGGCTGAAGTCCACTTCGTCCAGGGTGGCGGTGTGGATCGGGGTGCCATCGAGCTGCACCTCCAGCTTGCGGATGCCGCACTTGCTGCCGCTGTTGCTGTAATGGTCGAATACGTTCACCGAGACGCCTACCGTACCGAAGGCCTGAGGCACAGCACCTTCCTTCAGTACGAACGTGCTGTCGTTGCGCGCCACCAAGGCGTAGCCCACGGCATTGCCGCCATAGGGTGAAGTGCGGGCATTGGTGTCCAGTGCATCGATCCGTAGGCCGCGCAGGGTGGGAGGGATGCGGTCCGGGATCATCATCCCATAGGCCTCAGGGTCCAGGGCGTGCTGGTCGCTGCTGCGGCGTACTTCGAAATGCAGATGGGGGCCACCGCTTCCGCCGGAATTACCGCTGTAGGCGAAGAGGTCACCCGCCTTCAGCGGCAGTTTGCCCTTCTCCACGTAGAGGTCGATGTCGAAGCACTTCTCCTTGTACTGGGTGGCCAAGGTCAGTTCGGCCACGGCTCCGGTCAGCTCGCGTAGGTGACCATAGACCGTGGTGTAGCCGTTGGGGTGATCGATGTAGACCGCCTTGCCGTAGCCCCACGGACTGATCTTGATGCGGCTGACCCAGCCCTCGCCCGCCGAACGCACCGGTTGCCCTTCCTGACCACCCGTCCGCATGTCCAATCCCGAGTGGAAGTGATCGCTCCGCAGCTCCATGAAGTTGCCCGACAGTTCGATCGGGATGTTCATGGGCGCTTGGAACTTCGGCTTATCGGATGGTGATTGTCCGAATGAGCTATCGCCTATCAAAAAGCTGAATAACAGTAGTTTGTATTTATTCATTTCGATCTTTTGGAGAGGCCTTTCTTCCGAATCGGACCTTCCGTTCCGCTGTCGGCGCAAACTATTTCCGCGTGGCGGACCGGCCGGTCCTTGAGTGCGGTCGTCCATCAACACCGTGGCGTTCATACAAAGGGCATGCAGGGTCCATATGCCCGGTTATCTTTGGCCTCGGACCCTGTGAAAACGGTTTCCCCCTGGTGATGAGCGATCTGGCCGAACGTATCCGTACCGCACGAGCCCGTTTGGGTGAGGTGATGGGCGAACGTGAACGCCTGGCGACCACCGTCTCCCGTATGGAGAACGAGTTGCGCGATCGCGAGCGGAACACGGAAGTGTTGAAAGCCCGCATTGCAGAGCTGGAAAGGGAGAACGAGGTCCTCCGTACGGTGCGCCCTTCCAACACGGGTGGGCAGCATCGTTCGGGAACGAAGGAACGGATCGACGAACTGGTGAACGAGATTGACCGATGTCTGGAACTCCTCAAGGCGTGAACAGCACGGCACCACACACCATGGACGAAGTGTCGATCAGGATCGAGCTGGCCGGGCGGGCCTACCCCCTTACCGTGCACCCCACGGAGGAGGACCACATCCGCCAAGCCGTTTCGGAGATCAATGAGAGCATCGCGCGGCTGAAGGCCCACTACCCCATGACCGATAAGCAGGACCTGCTGGCCATGGCGGCATTGGAGGTGACCACCCGCGCGCTGAACGCCGTGAAAAGCAAGGCCGCTACGGAGGATGCCGTGATGCTGGCCGAACTGGACCGACTGCTCAACGACCTCCAAGGCTGATCCGCCCGCCCTTCGCTCCCCGGAGCGCCCACAGGTTCCGCTGAAAAACAACAGTGGACCCATGGATATCGATATCATAGCCGCGTTGCTCGGCGCAGTGGTAGGACTGGTGGCCGGAGGAGGCATCGTCTACGTGCTGCTCAACAGCGTGATGAAGAACCGCCGCGATTCCCTCCTCAAGGAGGCCGAGGTGGAGGCCGAAGCCCTCAAGAAGGAGAAGATGCTCCAGGCCAAGGAGAAGTTCCTCCAGCTCAAGGAGGAGCACGAGAAGGAGGCCCGCGAGCGCGAGAAGCGCATGCAGCAGAGCCAAGAGAAGAGCAAGCAGCGCGAGCAGCAGCTCAGCCGCCAACAGCAGGAGATCGCCAACAAGGAGAAGGCCCTCGACGAGCAGAAGAAGGCCCTCGATGCCAAGGTGCAGGGCATCGAACGCCGCAAGGAGGAGGTCGAGAAGAACCACGAGAAGCAGGTGGCGCAGCTCGAACGCATCAGCGGCCTGAACGCCGAGGAGGCCAAGAAGCAATTGATGGACAGCCTGCGTGATGAGGCCCGCACCGCAGCCATGGTGCATATCAAGGAGGTGACCGAGGAGGCCAAGCTCAGTGCCAACAAGGAGGCCAAGCGCATCGTGATCCAGACCATCCAGCGCACCGCCACCGAGCATGCCGTGGAGAACGCCGTCAGCGTCTTCAACATCGAGAACGACGACGTGAAGGGCCGCATCATCGGTCGTGAAGGCCGAAACATCCGCACCCTGGAAGAGGCCACCGGCGTGGAGATCGTGGTGGACGATACCCCCGGAGCCATCATCCTCAGCTGCTTCGACCCCGTTCGCCGCGAAATGGCCCGTCTGGCCCTGCACCAGTTGGTGAAGGACGGCCGCATCCATCCCGGCCGTATCGAGGAGATCGTCGCCAAGACCAAGCGCCACCTCGAGGATGAGATCATGGAGATCGGCAAACGCACCTGCATCGACCTCGGCATCCACGGCCTGCATGCCGAACTGACCCGCATGGTGGGGCGGATGCGCTACCGCAGCAGCTACGGCCAGAACCTGCTGCAGCACAGCCGGGAAGTGGCCAACCTCAGCGCCACCATGGCCGCCGAGCTGGGCCTGAACGTGAAGACCGCCAAACGGGCCGGCCTGTTGCACGACATCGGCAAGGTGCCCGATGAGGAACCGGAACTGCCGCACGCCCTTCTGGGCATGAAGCTGGCCGAGAAGTACGGCGAGAAGCCCGATGTCTGCAACGCCATCGGTGCCCACCACGACGAGATCGAGATGACCACGTTGCTGAGCCCCATCGTGCAGGCCTGCGACGCCATCAGCGGTGCCCGTCCGGGTGCTCGCCGCGAGGCCACCGAACAGTACATCCAGCGCCTCAAGGACCTCGAGAGCCTCGCCATGAGCTACCAAGGGGTGTCCAAGGCCTTCGCCATCCAGGCCGGCCGGGAGCTGCGCGTGATGGTGGAGAGCGAACGTGTCAGCGACCAGGATGCCGATAACATGAGCATGAGCATCGCCGAACGGATCCAGAACGAGATGACCTACCCCGGTCAGGTCAAGATCGTGGTGATCCGCGAGAAGCGCTCGATGTCCGTCGCCAAGTAGGGGCGACCTTCCTGTCGCCCGCACGGCTTACCCATGGACCTCGCCGAAGACCAACTCCGGGAGATCGTCCAGTGGGACGTGCGGAACTGGTCCAAGGTGTTGCCCTTCTGGGAGGATGGATCGGATCGGCGTTCCGCTCCGCAACAGGTGCTGGCCATCGGTGAACGCGAAGGGGGACTGAGCTTGTGGTTGGCCCGCAAGGGACATCACGTCACCTGCAGTGATCTGCACACCATGCCCCCGGCCACGAGCGCGTTGCACGAACGCTACGGCGTGTCGGACCGTATCACCTATGCCACGGTGGATGCAACGCGCATCCCCTTCGCCGAGGGTTCCTTCGACATCGTGGTCTTCAAATCCGTGATCGGTGCCTTGGGGAGCAAGGAGCTTCAGGCCCGAGCGATCGCCGAGATGCATCGCGTGCTGCGGCCCGGGGGCGTCCTGCTCTTTGCGGAGAACCTCTCCGGCACGCGCCTCCATGGCTTCCTTCGGAAACGCTTCATCGCTTGGGAGCATTATTGGCGCTACCTCCGCTGGCCGGCCGATGCCGACCTGTTCAGGCCCTTCGCCCAAAGCCGGTTCCGTACGTTCGGCCTCCTGGCCAATCTTGGTCGCACGGAAGGGCAGAGGACCGTGCTTTCATACGTGGATGAGGTGTTGACGAAGGTGCTGCCCGCGCGCTGGCGCTATATCCTCGCGGGTATCTGCATCAAGTAGCTTTGGCCGTCATGTCCGCATCGCCCTTCCCCGCACCGATCCTGGTCACCGGAGGGGCGGGCTTCATCGGTTCGCATGTCTGCGACGCGCTGTTGGACCAAGGGGCCAGCGTGCACGTGTTCGACAACCTGATCACCGGGAAAAGGGCCAATCTGCAGCATCACGTCGGCAATTCCCGCTTGACCTTCTTCGAAGGGAACATCAACGACCCGGTAACGTTGGCCGAAGCGATGTCCGGAGTGGGGGCGGTGGTGCATCTGGCGGCCTTGGGCAGCGTACCGCGGTCCATCCAGGACCCGAGGTCCAGCGAGGCTGCGAACCTCGAAGGTTTCCTGCAGGTGCTCGTGACCATGCAACGGCTGGGCGTTCGCCGTTTGGTCTATGCCAGCAGTTCCAGTGTCTATGGCGACAGCCCCGACCTGCCCAAGCGCGAAGGCCGCGAAGGCGATCCCCTTTCGCCCTATGCGGTGACCAAGGTGATGGACGAGGTGTATGCCCGCTACTTCGCCCAGGCGCATGGGCTGGTGTCCATCGGTCTGCGCTTCTTCAATGTCTTCGGCGAACGCCAGGATCCCGAAGGTCCGTACGCCGCGGCGATCCCGCGCTTCATCCGCTCCTTCCTCCGCCATGAACCCCCGCTGCTGCACGGTGATGGCCGGCAGACGCGCGACTTCACCTACGTGGCCAATGCCGTGGAGGCCGTGCGTTGTGCCTTGCTCACCACCGACGATACCTTGGCGGGCGAGGTCTTCAATATCGCCTACGGCTCCAGTTGCGACCTGCTGGAACTGACGATGATGCTGCGTGAACGGGTCGCAGCGATCGATCCGGCCGTGGCCACCATCGCGCCCTTGCATGGGCCTGAACGTGCGGGGGATGTCCGGGCTTCCCTGGCAGATATCTCCAAGGCCCGCGAGCGCTTGGGTTTCCAGCCTACCGTTACGCTGACGCAAGGACTGGACCGAACCGTGCCCTGGTACGGTGCACGCGAGGAGGGCCAAGATTGAAGCGGCTATCGTCCGACACCGCTCGCGGACCTTGGTGAGGTCCTGGATCGGACATCGGTCGATCGCTGGCAACCGGTACACCCATCGCATCTTCGCACCATGCTGAGCAAACGCGCCAAATACGCCCTCAACGCTTTGCGCGTGTTGGCGCAGGGGGGGGATGACGCTCCGCTCAGTGCCGCGTTGATCGCCGAGCGGGCCCGTGTGCCGGGAAAGTTCCTGGAGGCCATCCTGCTCGATCTCAACCGCGCCGGCATGGTGGGCAGCCGCAAGGGCAGGGGCGGTGGACATTTCCTGCGTCGAACACCGGAGGAGATCCGCATGACCGATGTGCTGCGCCACTTCGATGGAGCCATCGGTCTGGTGCCCTGTGTCACCCACAACTACTACGAGCGCTGCGAAGAGTGCGTGGACGAACGGACCTGCGGTTTCCATGACGTCTTCGCCGATATCCGCGCCGCCACCGTGGAGATGCTCAAGAACGCCACATTGGCCGATGTGCTGCAGCGCGAACAACGCCTTTCCCGTAAGTCCGGACGGAAAGTGGATAAATAATCCTATCAAAATGGTAGGCTTTTTATTTATTTCGTGGCCTCATCCCAAACGAACAGACCCATGGCAACGCTCCGATTGGGGGACATCGCTCCCGACTTCACCGCAGAAAGCACCGCTGGCATCATCCATTTCCATCATTGGTTGGGCAACTCCTGGGGTGTGCTTTTCTCCCACCCGGCCGATTTCACACCCGTGTGCACCACCGAGCTCGGAGCCACCGCGAAATTGAAGGAGGAGTTCGCCAAGCGCGGTGTGAAGGTGTTGGCGGTGAGCGTGGACCCGCTGTCGTCCCATCTGGAATGGGTCAAGGACATCGAGGAAACCCAGAACACCACGGTGGATTTCCCGATCCTTGCCGATCCCGAGCGCAAAGTGGCCGTGGCCTACGACATGATCCATCCGGCGGCGAGCGAGAAGGCCACCGTGCGTTCGCTCTTCATCATCGGGCCGGACAAGAAGATCAAGCTCATCATCACCTATCCCGCCAGCACGGGACGGAACTTCACCGAGGTGCTCCGCGTGATCGACAGCCTTCAGCTCACTGCCGACCACAGCGTGGCCACGCCCGCCGATTGGAAGTACGGCGAGGATGTGGTGATCGTACCGGCCGTGAGCGATGCCGAAGCCACCGTGAAGTTCAAGGCCGGTTTCCGTGCCGTGAAGCCCTATCTGCGTCTGACACCCCAACCCGACCTGGTGGCCCAGGACTGAGCCATGCACATCGCGATCGTGGGGGGAGGGCTGAGCGGCACCATCGCGTGCCTGCAGCTGCTGGAGGCCGGCCTCCACGACCTGCACATCACGTTGGTGGAAAGGCATTCGCGGCAGCTCAATCGGGGGGTGGCCTATTCCGCCCAGCTCAGTCAACAATTGCTCAATGTACCCGCCGCGCGCATGGGCCTCTTCCCGGACCGTGTGGGCGACTTCCACACTTGGTCGCGCTTGGGACCATCACCCCTAGCGGCTCCCGAGGCTTTCCTGCCGCGCCGCCAGTTCGGCGACTTCGTGCAGGAACAGTTCGCCGAAGCCTTGGATCGGCATCCCGGCCAGGTGACCATCGTGCGCGCCGAGGCTGTGGGGGCCGAGCGCATGGAACAGGAGGGGCTGCGGATCCTCCTCGGCAACGGACGGTCCGTGGAGGCCGACAAGGTGCTGCTCGCCTTGGGCAATTCTCCGCCTGCCCACGTGCCCATGATGTCCGAGGCCGCGCTGGTGCACCCGGGATACATCCCTTGGCCTTGGCGACCCGGCGTTCTGGGCGCCATCGCGCCGCACGAGGCCGTGGTGTTCGTGGGTTCCGGACTCACCATGGTGGATCTGGTGCTTTCCCTTGCCGATCAAGGCCACAACGGACCGATCACGGTGATCTCGAGACGGGGTTTCCTCCCACGTCCGCATGCCGCGCGCACGCCCTTCGCGTTCCAACGCCCCTTGCCCGACCCCGAACACATCCGCATGCCGGCCCTGCTCCGCTGGGTGCGCCAGGAGGTGCGCTCCGCCGAGGCGCAAGGCGCCAACTGGCAGAGTGTGATCGATGCCATACGGCCCCATGTGCAGGATTGGTGGCAGCGCCTGCCCAATGACGAACGCAAGGTCTTCCTCCGTCATCTGCGCCCCTTCTGGGAGGTGCACCGCCACCGGATGCCCGCTGCGGTGCACGAGCGCTTGTTGAGCATGCAGGCCCATGGTCGGCTGAGGATCATCGCCGGACGCATGCAAGGGGTGGAGGCCGCTGATGAAGGTCTGGTGCTGCACTATCGCGCACGCGGATCGCAGGAGGTCGAGGACCTGCGCATGCGACATCTGGTGAACTGCACCGGTCCACAGGCCGAAAGCCGAAGGATGGAGCAACCGCTCCTGGTGGACCTGCTACGGAAGGGCCTGGTGTCCTATGATGCCCTGAACATGGGCCTGCGCAGCACCCCCATCGGTGCGGCCATCGATGGCGCAGGGAACGTGTCCGACCGCCTCTTCCTGTTGGGGCCCATGTGCAAGGCCACCCTCTGGGAATGCACCGCCGTGCCCGAGATCCGGGAGCAGGTGCGCGCCGTGGTCAACGATCTGCAGAGCCGACCGGCCTGATCCTTACGGCTCCATCCAGCCACGCAGCGTTCCATCATCGCTGGCGGTCACCAGCCGGTCCTGTACCCAGGCACAGGCATTCACGGAGCGGTCATGCCCACCTCTGCGACGTTCGAAACGTGTGATGGGGTCGAAGCTGTGGGCGTCCCAGAGCTTCACGTTCCCATCGCGACCACTGGTGGCGCACAGGCGTCCGTCGGCACTGAAGGCCATTCCGTAGATGGCGCCGGTATGGGCCTGGATCGAGAGGAGGGGCCGATCATCGCCCCGGTTGGGCCAGCAGCACAGCACACCATCCTTGCCGCCAGACACCAGCACCGGTTTCGTGGGGTGCCAAGCCACGGAGGTGGCGCCCCGGGCATGGGCCGTGATGGTGCGCAATTCGTTGAAGTGCACACTGTCCAGCGATCGTACCGAACCATCCCCGCAGGCAACCGCCAACACGCTGCCCAAGGGACTGAGTGCCAGATCGCGGAGTTTGCCTGTGCTCAAGGGGATCTGCCGGATGCACCGGAACTCCGTCGCTCCTCCGGTCCAGATGCCCAGTTCGCCATCTCCTCCGGCCACCGCGAGCCGGCCATCCGCCAAGGTGATGCTGCGGAAGATGCCCTTCTTGTGCGGTCTGGAGAAGTGGTCCTCGCGCTGGTGTTGCAGGTCCACCCGATGCAGACCGCCATCCTCATCGCCGAGGATCAGGTACCGCCCTCCGGACAAGGCCTGTAGGCTGAAGATCGCGCGGTCCAGACGGGCAACAGGTGTGCCGACCGCAGGTCCATCCAGCGCCCAACGCACCACCAGGCCATCGCCACCGGCACTGTAGAAGGCCCGTTGGCCCGGGACCGGCACCACGGCGTATACGGCACCGGTATGCCCGGTGTAAGGGGCCGTACCGTGCCAGGTCATCCGGCCTCAGAGCAGGTTCGTGGCTTCGGCGGCGCGTCGCTTGGGATCGGGCGGCATGGTGCCGAAGATGTAGTCCCACAGCGGGGAGCTTACGCCGAAGGCACCGTCATCGCCCACATAGTGGTGCAGGTTGTGGTGCTTCCAGATCAGGCCCAGGACGTTCTTGGGCGGCTTGTACATGTGGATGGCATAGTGGGCGAGCAGGTACGTGCTGTAGCCGAAGAGGAAACCGCCACCGAACGCATAACCCTCGATGCCCATCACCCCACGGAACAGGGCGATGAACAGCGTGGCCAGCACAACGCTCAGCACAGGTGGAAGTGCCAAGCGGCTCTTGTCCTTCGGATGGTCGTGGTGCACGCCGTGGATCACGTACTGGAAACGTTTCTTCTTCTCCGTGCTGGCCGGTATGTGGTAGAGGTAGCGGTGCATCATGTACTCCACGAGGGTGAAGAGCAGGGCGCCGCAGAGGAAGAAGGCCAGCGTGGTGTACCAGCTGATGCCGAGGCGGAAGACCGAATACCACAGGGTGATCAGGCCTGCGCCCCAGAAGAGGGTGAGCGGCACGGCGATGTGCGTGCGCGTCAGGGCTTCGAGGATGGGGCTCTTGAAGATCCGTCCGGCCCCCGGTTTCTGTGCTTGTACCATGGTCTGGGCCGCGAAATTAGGCACCGCTTGGGGTGGGCCGATGATCTTCGTCAGTTCAGTCCCCGGAAGGGGCTTCCGCTGCATGGTGGAAAAGGAAGGTCAACCCAACGTAGAAGGCCTGCCCTGGAGCGGGATTGTAGTACCGGCCACCAAGGTCGTTCAGTTGTAGGAAGGAGGTGTAGCGCGCATCCAGCAGGTTCTCCGCCCGGAGGAAGGCGAGCAGGCCCAACCGGCCCAGGCCGAAGGGATGTTCGGCCCGCAGGTGCATCACCGTATAGGCGTTCGCCCGTTGCAGGCCCAAGGTGGTCAGGGGGATGGTCGAGGTGGTGCGCATCCCCACTTCCAGCAGGCTCTTCCATCGGAACAACATGCGAGCGAGGGCACCGCTGGTCCACTCGGGCACTCCCGGAACCGCAACCGTTCTTCCTTCCTCCGTCCGCAGCCGATGCTGTTGCCAAGCACCGTTCAGCGCCAGGGTGAGGTGATGTCCACCGACGGTCCGCTCAAGGCTGAAGAGGGCTTCAATGCCGTTCTGCGCGGCGGATCCTGCGTTGTGGAAGGTCTCCCGATGCGCGGTGTCCGTTCTGGAGAGGATCAGCCCTTCGGTGTTGCGGAGGTAGCTGTTGAGGGTCAGCCGCCACCGACCTTCCTCCTTGACCAGTCCGACCTCCCATTCCTTCACCGCTTCCGGCTGGAGCCCCGTGTTCACCAAGCCGGTGGTGCCGAGCATCTCCCAAACCGTTGGGCGCGAGAGGCTTTCGGCGTAGCGCACTTGGGCCGACCATTGTGCGGAGATCCGGCGCGAGAGACCGAAGAGGGGGTAGGTCCGCATCGGTGGTGCCGTGTTGAGCGTGTTGTTGCGCAAGCCATCCTGCCATTCAAAGGCGGTGCGTTCCAAGCCCAGCTCGGCGAAGACCGTGGTACTTGGCCCGATGCGGGTCCGGGTGATGATGAAGCCGTTGAGGTTGCGCACCCGGGCGCGGGCGTCGGTGCGCCGATCCCCGCGGATCCCGTTCGCATAGGACCATTCCAACAGATCGTCCTGGTCCATCAAGGCCTCCAGCCCTGTTTCCCAGAAGAAGGCGGTCCGGTCCGTCCGATACTGCCCGCCCAAGGCCAGACGTGCGCCCACCGTTCGGCTTTCCTCCTCCTTGTCCCCGCTGGCTGCGGGGGTGGTGCCGTACGGATTCGATTTGTCGATGGTGCTCGCTTGCACCATGCTGCGCAACACCATCCCGCGCCTTACATCCGTCTCATAGGCCAGTCCAGCGAAGAGCTGGGCCTTTTCGATGTGTGCATCGATGGCCTCCGAATAGGGCCGGGCCGCACGCGGGGCGTGTTCGGCGGTCACTGCATCCACGCTGCCGGGCAGTTCCCATGCGGATCGTTGCCAAGTGAGGTAGGCGCGGGTGATGGATCTCTTCCGGTTCCAGCGGCTGCTGAGGAAGACCTGGTCGCGCCGGGCCGATTCCTGCGCGCGGTAGCCATCGGAACGCAGCCGCAGCAAGCCCACGCTCAGCGCCGCTCCGTCGTTGCCGCGGAGTTGTGCCCCCACGGACAGTTTGGAATACCCGTAGCTGCCGCCCACAAGGCTGATCCGGGCCGAGGTTCCCGGCGTTCTGCGCCATGGCGCGTCGCTCAGGACGAGGCCTGCGGGGGCGCTTCCATAGAGCGGACCGCCTACGCTGCGCACCACATCCAAGGTGCCAACAAGCTCAGGGTCCAGCAGTTCCAACGGGGTCGATCCATCGGCCCGGGTGAGGGTGAAGGGACCCCAATACACCTTCACTCCGCGAACACCGTAGGGGGCGCGCAATAGACTTCCACGAATGCTGAGCCGGGTGCTGCCGCCATGGCCGCGTTGATCCATCTGCACCCCGGGGATCCACAGCAGTGTGCTGCGGATCGAGGACCGCTCGAAGCCCGCCAGCAGCAAGCTGTCCGGAGTGGTTTGCGCCGCCAAGGCCTGCCGATCCGCGCGGGCCGGCCAAGGGGTGATGGTCAACGCCGGTAGATCGGCGATTTCCGGTACCAGCTGGATGCGCCCGGTGCGAAGAGCATCGGACCAGGCCAAGCGCAACGGTCGAAGGCCGATGGCCGTCAGGACCACCGTATCGCAAGCCGTGGTGGGACACAGCAGTCCCATGGCGTCCACGGTACCCAGCACGTGGCCTTGGGCGCATCGCACCACCAGCCCGGCCGCGGAACGGCCGTCCTGTCGCTGGACGAGCACACAGGAAGCCTGGGATCCCTGCAGCAACAGGAAGAAGAAGAAGGAAAGGACGGCGGCGCGGAGCACCGGCCCAAAATAGCGGTGCATGCAGGCTTGTCAGGAAACCAAGAGGAGGGGAGGGAACGTGGCGCGGTACATCTCCTTACCGTTCGCACTTGAGGCGATCCGTTACATTTGCCGCCCTTCCCGGCGTGGAAGGGTTCTTGGGATGTTAGCTCAGCTGGTTCAGAGCACTACCTCGACAAGGTAGGGGTCACTGGTTCGAATCCAGTACGTCCCACGGTTACCCGGTCACCGCTTACAGCGGTGCCGGGTGTTTTATGGAGGGCCATGCGAATGGTCCGCAAAGAGGTGGAACGATGAACCGTGACCCTTTGGACGCTCCCCCGTCCTAAGTGTCGTCCATGACCGAGCTGTCTGTTGAAAGGGGATCCCAAGCGCTTCGAAGCGCTCAGTGATGAGGAACTGGTGGTGGAGCTCCAGCGTCGCATGGACGCTGATCGCTTCGGGATCCTGTATGACCGCTATTCGGCCAGGGTGTACCAGAAATGCCTGAGCATGACACGGGACAAGGAACTGGCCAAGGACCTCGCGCACGACATCTTCCTGAAGGCGTTCGTGAACCTGCCCAAGTTCGACCACCGCAGCCGCTTCGGCACCTGGCTCTACAGCATCAGCTACAACTACTGCCTGGATCACCTGCGCAAGCAGCAGCGCATCCGCAAGGACGATATCGACGACCGGATGGAGGAGCGCTTGGCCGGACCGGATGATACGGAGGCCGCTTTATTGTCCCTGCGGGCCGAGCACCTGGAAACGGTGCTGGCGCGCATCGAGCCGGACGACCGTGCATTGCTGCTGATGAAATACCAGGACGAGCTCTCCGTGAAGGACATGATGGAGGTGCTGGTGCTGGGGGAAAGCGCGGTGAAGATGCGCATCATGCGGGCGCGCGAAAGGGCCCTCCGCATGTTCCATGAACTCCATCCGGAAGAACGATGAACGACAATCCGTTCAAGATCATCCGACCCACGGACGCTCCGCCCGAGAACCTGCGCAAGGAGGTGATCGGCAGCGTGGAGCTCGTGATGCTCATGATGCGTTTCGTCCAGCTCTTCGTGGCCGACCAGGCGCAAGCCCTTTTCGAGAATTTCCGCGTGTTGGGCAAGGACCGGCCCGGCACCGATCGAGACCAACGTAACTGAACATCCATCCAACCACCCTCCCATGGACTTCGCCAATATCCGCTCAAGGCTGAACGAGGCCTTCGGCAATTACCTCGATTCGGTGCTCAGCGCCCTGCCCGGACTGGCAGGCGGCCTTCTCTTGCTCTTGTTCGGCTACGCCCTGGCCTACGTTGCGCGTTGGTCGGTTCGCCGCATCCTCAGGTCCAGTGGTCTGGTGAACCTGGCGCAGCGCGCTGGTTTCGAACGGTTGTTGGAGCGCTTCGGCGGAACGGCCGAGGTGTTCTCCCGAGTTGTGTTCTACCTCATCCTGCTCTTCTTCGTTATGGCCACGGCCGAAGTGATGGAATTCACCTTGGTGGTGGATGGTCTGCGGCGCTTCTTCTCCTACCTCCCGCGTTTGCTGACCGCAGTGGCCGTCCTGCTCTTCGGTATCTGGACCGCCCAGCGCATCCGGACCGTGATGGACGGCCTTTCGACCACCATGGGCCTCAGTGGCGGTCGCGTGATCGGCACCCTGCTCTTCGGCATCGTGGTGCTGTTCATGAGCATCACCGCGTTGAACGTGGCCGGGGTGGATACCACGCTGATCACCTCCAACATCCTGTTGTTGATGGCCGGCCTCCTGCTGTCCTTCGCCATCGCCTACGGCTTCGCTTCCCGGGACATCCTCACGAACATCCTGGGCAGCTTCTACGGCCGCGACCGTTTCAGCACCGGCATGCGCCTGCGCATCGGCAGCGATGAGGGTGTGGTGGAGAAGATCGACAGCATCGCCCTGACGCTCCGCTGTGCCGATCGCAGCATCGTTATCCCCGCCAGCCGCCTCGTGACCGAGCGTATCGAGGTGCTCGATCTGCTGACCGTGGACAAGAAGGAACAACACGCCGCCTGAGGCCGATAACAGGACCCTTCATCCAACAACCCAACAACCACCACACCATGGACCAACTGCAACTCGACAACTGGGCCTCGCTCGCCGGAGCCGCACTGATGACGTACGTACCGAAGATCATCTTCGCCCTCCTCGTCCTATGGATCGGGATGATGATCGTGCGATTGATCTCGAGGACCATGTTGCGCACGCTCGAGAAGCGCAAGGTGGATACCACCCTGCAACGCTTCTTCGTGAGCCTGGTGGGCTGGACCCTGAAGATCATGCTCTTCGTCAGCGTGATCCAGATGCTGGGCGTGGCCACCACCAGCTTCGTGGCGTTGATCGGTGCGGCCGGTCTGGCCATCGGTCTGGCGTTGCAAGGCACCATGGCGAACTTCGCCGGTGGTGTGTTGATCCTGCTTTTCCGGCCCTACAAGGTGGGTGACCTGATCGAGGCGCAGGGCATCACCGGCCACGTGAAGGAGATCCAGATCTTCACCACGGTGCTGCTGACGCCGGAGAACAAGACCGCGGTGATCCCCAACGGGCCGATGGCCAACGGCAACATCGTGAACTATTCCGCCGATGGCCGCATCCGGGTGGACCTGACGTTCGGGGTCTCCGGCGACGCCCGCATCGGCGAGGTCCGTCGGATCCTGGAGGAGGTGATGGCCGCCAACCCGCAGGTGCTGAAGTCCCCCGCGCCCGGTGTCACCGTTTCCAAGCTGACGATCGAGGGGATGGAGCTCGCTGTTCGCCCTTGGTGCGATCCCGCTCATTACTGGGATGTTTATTTCGCGGTCTACGAACAGGGTCAGGATGCCTTGCGCAAGGCCGGGGTCAAAGGCCCGCAACGCACGATGATCCTCGAACAGAAGTAAGCACCACTCCCTTGAACACCATGATGAAGTCCGTACTCTTCCTCACCGGCGCAC
>DASWWQ010000152.1:0-5305 GCA_036405935.1 Flavobacteriales bacterium | reverse complement strand
AGGTGATCAATAGCTGCAGTTCTTAAGATCTTATGGTGGTTATTCCAAGGGTGTTCACCTCTTCCCATTCCGAACAGAGAAGTTAAGCTCACCAGCGCAGATGGTACTAGGCTGATTGCCTGGGAGAGTATGTCGTCGCCGATCTGAACCCCGACCAGCAATGGTCGGGGTTCTTTTTTTGTACCCATCCCAGGCATCACCTTTGCTCGCGCACCCGCACATGTCCTTCAGGATCCTGTTCCTTGCCCTTTTTCCGCTCTTCGGTTCGGCCGGGCAGGCTCAAAAGCTGTCCGGCGGGATCGAAGGGATCGCCGTGGCCCGCGGGATCGTGCGCTTGGATGTGGCTCGTGGTGGGGGGCATGTGCCCCTCGACTCCGTAAGGGTCGGTCCATCAGGGACGTTCCATTTCAACACTGTGCTCCCCGGTGCCGGTTTCTACCAGTTGGTGGTCAACGACACCGATCGCGTGGACCTGATCCTGGATCCCCGGGAAACCGAAGTGATGCTCGAATTCACCGGAACGCCCCTGCAGCGCCACATTCGCGTGGTCCGGTCGGAAGAGAATCAGCGTTTGTGGGAGTACAAGGTCCTCTCCAAGGAGACCCAAGCCATCTCCGCTTCCGTAGCCCAGCAGAGAGCCGGTCTTGCCCCTACCGATCAAGCAGGGGCACTGGCCTTGGACAGTGTTCTGTCCCGGGCGATGCGCAGCAAGAGGTCCTATCTGGCCTCGGTCATGAGAGAGGCGCCCGAAGGGTTCTTCGCGCGTGCCATCCGGGCCGATCAAGCCTTGGATACCATGCAGGGCAAGAACCCGTTGGCTGTTGCCGAGGTCTTCGATTTCAGTGATGCCGCGCTCATGCGAAGCGCCGTGTACGATCGGGCCGTCATGGTCTTTTTGCAGAACCTGAATGCCGTGAGCGAGGGGCAGTTCGTGGTGGCTTCCGACACCTTGATGGGCAGGGCGGCGAAGGTCCAGGCCACTTCGGCCTATATGCTGGAACACTTGCTGGATCTGTTCACTACCTATGGTCCGGAAATGGCTGCGGCGCATTTGGTCGATCGTTACATCGCCACTGGACAAGGAACCGGTGCATTCTCTCCCGAGTTGCAGGCCAAGGTGGCGGCCTATCTGGAAGTGAGCATCGGAGCGGAAGGGCCGGATATCGTGCTCACCGATGCAAGCGGTGCGTTGCCGTTGAGCCTTCGTATCGATGGTGCGCCCCGCACGGTTCTGTTCTTCTATTCCAGTACGTGCGATCATTGCCACGCCGAGATGCCGGGTCTGAAGGCGATACACAGTGCCTATGCCGCGGCCGGCCTGAAGATCTTCGGTATCGCCCTGGATACGGACAGCGCCGAGTTCGAACACTGCATCCGGGAGAACGCACTACCGTGGCCCGGTTTCAGCGAATTCAACGGGTGGGGGTCGTCCATGGCCAAGGCCTACCACGTGAGGGCCACGCCTTCCTTCTTCCTTCTGGACGAGCATCGCATCATCCTGGCCAAGCCGGTGGATGCTGCGGACCTAGCGAACAAGTTGCAGGAGTGATCCTCACAATCTGCACCGCCGGACCAGGTACTCCGCAGGGAAGTCCGGGATGGTGGGTTCCCGGTGGTAGAGGCCGAACACGGTGGATCCGGATCCGCTCATGGCGCTGAAGAATGCGCCGGACCGCTGCAGCTGCTGTTTGATGGCGGCTACGGCAGGGAACCGATCGAACACGAAGGGTTCCAGGTCGTTCGTGAGTTCGGCCCAGCGCCTTTGGCGGAACGCCTCCAGCAATCTCCCGGATGAACCGGAGATGTGGCAGTGCCGATAGACTTCCGCCGTGGAAACATGGATGCCCGGATTCACCAACAGCAACCAAGTCCCCTTGAGGTCCGCCTCGATCACTGTTGTCCTTTCGCCCCGGCCCTCGATGAACTGGATGCCTTCATGCAGGAAGAAGGGGGGGTCGCTTCCCAACGCCGATGCGGCTTGGTGAAGGACATCCGAGGCTAGCCCCAGTCCCAGTAAACGGTTCAAGAGCAAAAGCGTGTGGGTACCGTCGCTCGATCCTCCACCCAGGCCCGCGCCGATCGGGATCGCCTTGTGAAGGTGCATCCGCACGCCCGGCAGTTGCTGCTGCGCACCCAACCAACGGGCGGCCTTCGAACAGAGGTCGTCGTCGGGATCTCCCGGTACAGGGATACCGGAACGGGTCATCCGGACCTGGCCGTCCGGCAACTCCGGGTCGACTATGGCCTCGAGGGCATCCCGTAGGGGAACCGGCACCATGATGGATTCGATCGTGTGATAACCATCGCTGCGCCGCCCCAGCACATGCAGGCCGAGATTGATCTTGGCATAAGGGAACACCACCATGGTGCGAACTTATCCATCGCCGCATGCTACCTCTATCTTCGCCCCCTTCAGCGAAACGGAACATGCAGACCTTTCTTGAGTTCGAGCGGCCCATCCAGAACATCATCGAGCAGATCGAGAAGCTGAAGGAGGTGGCCGCCCAAGGGCAGGTGGATGTGGATGCCACCCTGAAGGACCTCGAGAAGAAACTGGCAACTACCCGGAAGGAGATCTACGCGAAGCTCACACCGTGGGAGCGCGTCCAGGTGAGCCGCCATCCCGACCGACCATACACGCTGAAGTTCATCGAGATGCTCAGCGGCGGGAATTTCCTGGAGTTGCATGGCGACCGTACGGTGAAGGACGACAAGGCCATGGTGGGTGGTTTCGGCAGCATCGATGGACGCACCGTGATGTTCATCGGCCAGCAGAAGGGCATCAACACCAAGATGCGGCAGTACCGCAATTTCGGCATGGCCAATCCTGAGGGCTACCGCAAGGCCTTGCGTTTGATGAAGCTTGCGGAGAAGTTCAAGAAGCCGGTCGTCACCCTGATCGATACCCCGGGGGCGTTCCCCGGCTTGGAAGCGGAGGAGCGTGGTCAAGGCGAGGCCATCGCCCGGAATCTGCTGGAGATGTGCCAGCTGAAGGTTCCCATCATCTGTGTGATCATCGGCGAAGGGGCCTCCGGCGGCGCGCTCGGCATCGGTATCGGTGATCAGGTGCTGATGATGGAGAACACGTGGTATTCCGTGATCTCACCTGAATCCTGCTCCTCCATCCTCTGGCGCAGCTGGGAGTTCAAGGAACAGGCCGCCACCGCCCTGAAGCTCACGGCGGAGGACATGCTGAAGAACAAGTTGATCGACGGTATCATCCCCGAACCTGTAGGTGGGGCCCATGCCGACATTCCCGAGGCCGGGCGCTTGCTCAAGGCCCAACTCGTTAAGCACCTGGACCGTTTGGTGAAGGTGGACCCCGAGAAATTGGTGGACCGCCGCGTGGAGAAGTTCTGCGCCATGGGCGTGGTGAAGCAGGAGAAGTCCCGCTCCAAATAGCACCTACCGATTGAGCAGCGGCAACACGCGCCGCACATCCGGTCCTGCCGGCCATTGCGTGATCACCAGGCCGGTGCCCGGGTCGATCACCTGCACGCTAGCGTCCGAAGCCGTGATCACCGTGCCATGCGCGCCATCATAGGCCATATCCACCAAAGGCGCACCACTGCCGATCGGAAGCGAAGAGGAGCCGGTCCACGTGTAGCGCTCCAAGGTCCCATCGGCCAATCCCACCAGCCACGTTTCCGCATCCACACGGGCCACGCAGGTGATCGCCGCACTCCAGGTGCGCGGTTCCCATTGTGCACCGGTGCTCAGGTTACGTGCCTCCAGCACCCCTTGTGATCCGATGTTGCCGAAGATCAAGAGTTCATCGCCGGACCGTTGGAAAAGCGCGATGGGGTCCTTGTCCAACGGCTGCGTCTCTACGGCTGTACCGGAGGAGGACTGGTGCAATATGATGCGACGTTCGGGCGGAACCGTGGCGCGCACCGCGCTTACCACCAGTCCTCCCATGCGGATGCTGTGCACCGTACGGATACCGTTCAGCGGCGCCGTGAACAGACCGCTCCCATCCGACGGACGGAAGGCACGCAGGTAACCGTCGCTCCGGCCTACGTACAGGCGCCCGTCCTGTGCGCGATCCACCGACGTGAAGTAGGGAAGCCCCGGGGTGCCCAGACCGGGTTGTTGCCAACGCAGCGTCTGCCCATCCATCGCCAGGCCCATCAAAGGCCCGGTGATGCCACCGGCCACGAATACCGTGGCGGAGGGTGCATCCACGGCGGCACCACCGAGGTCCATGGCCCAGTTGTTCACCGTGTTGAGCTGACCCGTGCTATCGATCCGCTGCAGCACCGTTGCCGTAGGATCGCCGGACACCACATAGATGGAACGCAACCGCAGCGGGGCGGCGGTGATCTGCACGGGCAGGTACACCCGTGCCGTACCGCTGCCGTCGCTGGCCGTCACCAGCAGCCGATAGGCGCCACTTTCCAGGAGTTCATCGGTGATCGGGAGGCGCAACGTGACCTGGGCCGTTGGAGCATCGACACCCATGCCTACGCCTGGAGCCATGACCACCCCGTCCACATCCACCAAGGTGACAGAAACACGCTCCACGCGGATATCGTCCTCCACATCCAGCGTCACATCGAAGGTATCCGGCACGGACAGCG
Organism: Flavobacteriales bacterium; assembly: GCA_036405935.1. Taxonomy (GTDB): domain Bacteria; phylum Bacteroidota; class Bacteroidia; order Flavobacteriales_F; family PHOS-HE28; genus PHOS-HE28. The sequence continues at coordinate 725 of DASWWQ010000152.1, read as the reverse complement.
TGGAGCCCTCAACAGGGTGAATGATGCGAACCACGGGCGCGGTATCGGGCGCTTCCTTGCGGCAAGCTCCGAACAGACCTGCCGCAAGTGCACACAGCACCAGGGGTCGTGGACAAGACATCTCCGCAAGTTAAGGCGGGACGCGGGCTTCGCCCATTCATCAACCGCTGTTGAAAAACCGTTGTTGATGAAGGCTTACATTGAAATGCGTTCAACTCCCACCGACGAAGCGGGCGCGCCTACTTTTGCGCCCCTTCGTTCGATCCCTCCCGCGTACAAGGCCTTCCCTCCCCGATGCCCGATAGTCCTTCTTCCCGCACCACCGATCGCACGCGTGGCAATGCCAGCCGTCGTGCATCGGCTTCCTTGATCGATACGGCCCTGGAGGCCGGCAAGCTTCCTCCGCAGGCACCTGAGCTGGAGCAGGCCGTGCTCGGTGCCATGATGCTGGAACGGAATGCCGTGAACGAGGCGATCGACATCCTGAGCCCCGAGAGCTTCTACGTGGACGCACACCGTCGGATCTTCGGTGCCATCCAGGACCTGTTCCGGAACGACAAGCCCATCGACATCCTCACGGTGACGCAGGAGCTGAAGGCGAAGGCCGAACTCGATGTGGTCGGTGGACCGTTCTACATCAGCCAGCTCACCAACAAGGTGGCCAGCAGCGCCAACGTGGAATACCATGCGCGCATCATCAGCCAGAAGCACATCCTGCGGGAGCT
>DASWWQ010000151.1:0-3215 GCA_036405935.1 Flavobacteriales bacterium | reverse complement strand
GCCGGACGATGGAAACAGGAGTTCGAGATGGCCTCCACACCGAAGGTGTTCCTGCCTGTCTCGGCCACGTTCAGATAGACCTCCAGGATGCGTTCCTTGCTCCATAGGCTTTCCATGAGGAGTGTGAACCAAGCCTCGATGCCCTTCCGCACGAAGGTGCGGCCGGGCCAGCAGAACACGTTCTTCGCCGTCTGCTGGGTGATGGTACTGGCACCCTTCACGCGCTTGCCCTTCTTCCGCTCGTTGTAGTCCATGGCCCGTTCGATGGCCTTCCACTCGAAACCGAAGTGGTGGAAGAAACGCTGGTCCTCCGATGCGATGACGGCCTGGGGCATGGCGCGGGAGATGCGGGACAGCGGGGTCCAATCGCGCTGGAAGGGAAGTTCCTTCCCCTCCATGTCCGTGTAGGTATTGGAGCTTTGCACCATGATCCACGTGACCGGCGGTGGAACGAAACGCAACAGCAATACCCACAGGGCGCTGACCACCACACACCAGAAGCCGGTGGCCGCCACGATCTTGAGGATGCGCAGGAACATGTCGGGCCGAATGTAACGGCGCGGACCGGAGCGGACCGGCGGCACCAGGTGCGCTGATCAACCTTGGGATCCCCCCTGTTGCTTGCGCCCGAAGAAGATGTAGAAAAGCACCAAGGCCAGTCCGCCGCAGATGGCCATGCCCACCGCATACGGGAAGGGACCGTATTCACCGCCCGGACCGATGGCTTCCTGGAAAAGGAAACCGATCACCGTGCCGATGCCGATACCGATGAACAGGAAGCCGTTCTTCAAGGCCCGGAGGGGATGGTCCATCGCTCGTGGCACATTGGGCGGGATGCCTTTGTCGATCAGGTTCATCCTTTCCCGATGCCGTGTGGTGAAGAACAGGTAGCAGATGCCGAAGAACGTGGCGAAGAAGACGATGGAGGTGATGGATTCGTGGATGTCCATGATGGGTGTTCCGGAGTTCGTTCTGCTCATCTGACGCAGGCTCTTCGACGGCGGTTACGATCCGCTGTCCAGTCCGTCCGGACCGGCCATCGACACGGCCTTCCGTTCATACCCTTCCGCCTTCGGCACCGGTATGCAAAAGGCAGTTTTGTAACCGGAACCGCCCGTCGCCTCGTCCAATCGTCGTTCCATGGATATCTCCTCCGCCATCACCCGTACGCTTCAAGGCGACACGCGCGCGTATGCGGTGGTGGTGCGTACCTACCAGCACATGGTGTACACGGTATGCCATCGTGTGCTACGGAACACGGCGGAAGCGGAGGAGGCCGCGCAGGACACCTTCGTGAAGGCCTACCGCAACCTGCGCGGATGGAACGGCAGCTCGAAGTTCAGCACCTGGTTGTACAGCATCGCCTTCCGCACGGCGGTGTCACAGGGGCGGAAACGGAAGGGGCCGGCGCTGTGCACGGACGAACTGACGGACCATCCGATCGCCGAACCGGCGAAGGATGCCACCGAGCTCCGTCGGCATCTGGATCGCGCATTGGCCGCTCTTCCACCGGAGGATGCCGCCATCCTCAGCTTCTTCTACCTCGAGGAATTGAGCGTGGAGGAGATCGTAACCGTCACCGGACACAGCGCGTCCAATGTGAAGGTGAAGCTGCACCGCGGCCGCAAGAAGCTGTTGGACGTGCTGCAGGCCGAACTGAAGGATGAGGCGCGTACGTTACTTTGGGACCATGCGTGAACTGCACGACGACGACCTGCGCAAGCTGTTCCGGACCGCGGGTCATGCCGCACCGGAGCAGGACCTGACCGGTCGCATCATGGCCCGTGTTGCGGTTACACCGATGCACGAGGCCACCACCGTGCAACCGGTGATCGGCAAGCGGGGCTGGGCCCTCCTGGCCGCGGCACTGGTCCTTGCGATCGTCCTGGTCTGCACCATCGACGGGGAGGCCACGAGTGGATCGATCCCCCTTTGGCTGGAGCCCTGGATGGACCGCCTCGGAAGCATCCGTCTCCCGTCCCTGGGCGGGGCACCTTGGCTGGCGATGGCAGCGGCCTGCACCCTCTTCTTCCTCTGGGTGGACCGTTGGCTCTCCGCTTCGAAGAGCGCCGACTAGAGCAGCTTGCGGGCGGCCGTCAACGCGCCTTCGTAGTCGGGCTCGCTGCCCAATTCGGGCGTCAGTTCCATGTACTGGATGGTGCCCTGCTTGTCGATGACCCACACGGCCCGCACGGTAACGCCCTGCATGGGTCCTTCGGCGATGGCCGCTCCCCATTTTTCGCTCAGGTCACGGAACCGGAAGTCGCTCGCAGGCTCCACATTGGTGATGCCTTCGGTATCGCAGAAGCGCTTCATGGCGAAAGGCAGGTCCATGCTCATCACCACCACCTTGGCGCCGAGACCGGCCGCCTTCTGGTTGAAGGTGCGGGTCTCCATGGCGCAGACGCCCGTATCCAAGCTGGGCACGGAGAGCAACACCACCACCTCGCCCTTCAGCGCGGCGAGGTCGGCATTGGAGCGGTCCTGTTTCACATAACGAAGTTGCGGGGCGGGGGCGCCGACTTGGGGCAGTTGGCCGATGGTTGCGGGTTGGGGCATGATGCGGTTCTGTTCGGGTCTTGTTCAGGAAAGGGACATCGCCTGTGGGATGACGCCCTCGTAGATCTTGCGGGCCTCCTCGATGGTGCCGAAGGATTCATCGTCCACCATCAACTTACCCTTGGTCACGTGACCGAGCAGGATGAAGGGCACCTTGGCCGTGCGCATCAGATCGAGGAAGCCGGTCTCCTGGTCCTCGCTCATGGCCACCACCACACGCCCTTGCCCTTCACCGAAGAGGAAGGCGTCCGGGCGGATCTCGCTATCGGTGACCACATCGAAGCCCAGTCCGTTCGGCAGGCCCATTTCCACGAGCGTGGTCCAAAGCCCCCCATCGCTCACATCATGGGCCGAGGCGATGAGATCGCGCTTGATGAGGTGCTGCACCACCACATGCAGCACATGCTCCTCCTGGAGGTTGAAATAAGGGGCAGGGGAACGCTGTACCCCGTGATGGCGGACGAGGTATTCACTGCAAGCGATATCGTCCGTGACCTTGCCGATCAGGAAGATCAGGTGCCCCTTCTCGCGGAAGCCGAGGCCCATGCGCTTGTTGATGTCGCTGAGCGTACCCACCATGCCGATGGTCGGCGTGGGGAATACGGGCACGTTGGAATGCTCCTTCACGGTCTGGTTGTAGAAGCTGACGTTGCCAC
>DASWWQ010000150.1:0-3379 GCA_036405935.1 Flavobacteriales bacterium | reverse complement strand
GGGGCAGTGCCAGTCGTCGCTGGCGGCGTTCCACTGCGTGATGTGGGCGGGCTCCGTCCAGGCCTTCCAGACGTGGGCGATGGGCTTGGCGATCAGAGCGGTGACGGTGATGGGGGTGGACATGGGTATCGGGTCATTACTGCTGTTGCAAGGTATCGTACCGCTCCTGCACTTCCGTCGGGATCTCCGGCGGCCAGGGCGGCCGTTGGCCCGCTGCCTCCTGCCAACGACGGATCCAGGAGAAGCCGTAGCGGGTGACGGATTGCGGCAGCGTGTAACAAGGATCCTTCAGCGCTTCTTCCAACGGGATGAAGCGATAGCCTTCCGCCCTGAACCACTGCAGCAGTCCGTCCAGTTCGGCTGCGTTCAACAGGTTCGCATGGATCAGCAGGATCTGCGGGATGGGGTGACCGAGGAAGGCCTGTGCCTGGGCTTCGTGGAAATGCACCAACTGCCGCATGTGACCGTGGTATTGCTCGGCCGATCGCGCTCGGGAGCTGTCGGAAGCCGCATGCGCATAACAGTGTGCGAAGATGTATTCGTCGTTGTCGAAGGTCACCGGCGCGATGGTGTAGCCGTGCCGCGCGATCACCGCGTTCAGGGAATCCCGGTAGCCCACCGTGGGGCCGGTCTGCAGGAAGGGGTGTCGGAAGTAGCGCAAGGCCTTGCCGTGGCGTTCCATCAACGGGCGCAGGTGCTGCTCCCCCTGAACGATGTCCTGCTCGTATTCCGCCAGGCTGTGCCGGGTGGCGCCCAGGTGCGCGAAGGTGTGGTTGCCCAGGTCGAGGCCCGCTTCGAGCCAGCGCTCCAGCAAACGGTAACGTGCACTGTCCAGCACTCCATCGCGGTACAACTTGCCTTCATTCACGAAGCCGACGGCCGGTACATCGTGCCTCGTCAAGGTCCGCAGCAGATCCTCCGTCACCAACTTCCAAGTGCCTTCGGGGCAGCCGGCACAAGGCAGGTCGTCGATGGTGATCACCACCCGTTTCTCCTGGGCGCGGCCGACCAAGGCGCAGAGCAACAGGGCGCAGTGGAGGAGGGGGCGCATCGGGGCAAGATACAGGGGGACGGTGGTGTACTTTCCCTGCCCATTCCTCCACCCATGCGCCGGACCATCCTCATCCTCCTGCTTGTGTTGAACGCCATCGTCCTGCTCGGTCAGTTGTGGCCGGAAGGTGCACCCCCTTTCGCCCGGGTGGTGAACATCCTGTTCTTGGTCGCGGTGTTCGTGTACCTCCTGCGCGATCTGCGCAAAGGTTCCTGAACGGGTACTTTCGCGGCCCATCCGAAGAACCATGAGCGATACCCCTGCCTGCCCCGAGTGCCGTTCCGCCATCACCTATCCCACCGGCACCTCGCAGATGTGTGCCGAGTGCGGACACGAATGGAACCCCGAGGAGGTGGCCGCCGGGACGGGTAACGTGATCAAGGATGCCAACGGCAATGTGCTCAAGGACGGCGACGACGTGGTGGTGATCAAGGACCTTCCGGTGAAGGGTGCGCCGAAGCCGGTGAAGGCCGGCACCAAGGTGAAGGGCATCCGGCTCACCGATGGCGACCACAACATCGACTGCCGCATCGACGGTTTCGGGGCCATGGCCCTGAAGAGCGAGTTCGTGCGCAAGGCCTGATCGTTCCGAACGAACGAGAAAGGGCAGGACCATCGGTCCTGCCCTTTCATCTGGTTGCTTGCTGGATCAGTGCTTCACGATGCGGACCGTGATCTGCTCGTTGGCGGTGCTGGCCTGTACGAAGTAGATACCTGCGGGGATGCTGCCCATCTCCACGCGCGCCCGGCCGCTCCAACGGTCGCTGATGCGCACGGGCATCTCGGCACCCGAAAGGCTGAAGAGGCGCACGTTCAGCAACGCTTCCTCCGCCTCGATGAAGAAGTGGTCCGTGGCAGGGTTCGGGAACACCTTCACCTCGGAAGCGGCCACGGTGTTGATGCCCGCGCAGATGTCCACTTCGATGGTGCTGTAGGCTTGGGCGGTGCAGCCGTCCTCCGACGTGTAGGTGTAGACCAGGCTATGGCTACCGGGGCCGGCCTCAGCGGGGTTGAAGGTGCCTTCGCCCACACCCGTCCCCGACCAGGTTCCACCGGCCGGAGCAGCGCCCATCAACAGGATCGGCGTGTGGTTGATGCACATCATGTTGAAGGGCTCCGCCGTCACTTCCGGAGCGGCGTTCACCACGATCTCCAGGGAACCCTGCCCCGTGCAGTTGTTGGCATCGGTGTAGGTGTAGGTCAAGGTCTGCGTGCCGCTGGCGGGATCGAAGGTGCCCTCGCTCACACCGGTACCGCTCCAAGTGCCCCCCTCCGGAACGGCGCCGCCGAGGTTCATGGGCTGGCCATTGTCGCACAGGGCCGGCAACTCGGGCATGGTCACGGTCGGGATCGCGTTCACCACCACCTCGAGGTCGGAGCTGTTGGAGCAGTTGTTCGCGTCGGTGTAGGTGTAGGTGAGGGTCTGCGTACCCGCGGCCGGATCGAACACACCATCGGCCACGCCGGTGCCGCTGTAAACGCCGCCTTCAGGAGTGGCGCCGCTCAAAACCAGTTCCAGCTCCGAACTGCATACCATCAGGTCCGTGCTCGTCACCATCGGAGCGGTGTTCACCGTGATGGTGGCGTTCGTGCTGTGCGCGCAGCCGTACGGGTCCGTGTAGTCGTAGGTGATCGTTTGGGTCCCGGCGGCGGGGTCGAAGGAGCCGTCCGACACACCGGTGCCGCTGTAGGTGCCGCCTGCAGGCGTCCCTTCCACCAGCAGATGCGCCTCCCCATTGGTGCAGAGCGTGGGCAGGGCATTGAAGGAGAGCGGGTTCGCGGGGCACACCGCGGTGATGCTGAGGGCGCGGCTTCCGCTGCAACCGCTGGCATCGCCCACGGTCACCGTGAAGTTGAAGGTGCCGGTGGCGGTGGGCGTTCCGCTGATGGTGCCGGAGGAAGAAAGCGTGAGTCCGGGAGGAAGTGCGCCGGCGGTGATGGCATAGGTCGGCGCACCCAGGCATCCCGTCTGCGACAGGCTTTCGCTGTAGGCGGTGCCGGCCGATCCACCGGGCAGCGTGGTGGTGTTCACCGTGAGCGTCGGGCAGACGTAAGGGGTGTACACCACATTGTCGATGCCGATGTAGTCCGAATTCGATCCGACCGGGCCGCCATTGGTCACGAAGTAGCGGAACGCCATCCGGCCCGAGGTGGGTGCCGGAAGGCCGCTGAGGGTGATGGTGTATTGGGTCCAGACCTGCGGGTAGACATTGGTGACCAACGTCGGATTGATCGAAAGCAGCAACGTGGTGAAATCACCCGTGGCGGTGGCGCTGCTGCCCACATTGGTGCTGGCCCCGTTGGTGCTCAGGCGCACTTCCAAGCGGT
>DASWWQ010000149.1:0-27246 GCA_036405935.1 Flavobacteriales bacterium | reverse complement strand
GACGGCCTGGGTGATCATGCTCGTATGCGTCGCGGGCATCTTCGGCATCGGCTCCCAGCTGCAGAGCGAACTGGCGCCCATGGAGGACAAGAGCCGTTTCATGGTGCAGAGCACCGCGCCCGAAGGCACCAGCTTCGAGGTGATGAACGACTACCTGACCAACATCATCAACACCGTGGATTCGCTGCCCGAACGCCAGTCGCTGATCAGCGTCACCGCACCGGGTTTCGGCACCGCCAGCAGCACGAACAACGGCTTCGTAAGGGTGACCCTCGTGGAACCCGATCAGCGGACGCGTACCCAGGATGAGCTGGCCAAACAGGTGATGGCCCAGGTGCAACAGCACAACATGGCGCGCAGCTTCGTGATCCAGGAGCCGACCATCGGAGGCTCCCGCTTCACCAGCCTGCCCGTGCAGTACGTGATCCAGGCCCCGACCTTCGAGAAGCTGCGCGAGGTGATCCCCGCGTTCATGGAAAAGGTGGCGGCCGACAAGACCTTCCGGGTCAGCGACCTGAACCTGAAGTTCAACAAGCCCGAGCTGAACGTGGAGATCGACCGCGATCGGGCCCGGGCGCTGGGCGTCACCATGCGCGACCTCGCCGAGACCCTGCAGCTCTACTTCAGCGGCCAGCGATACGGCTACTTCATCTTCAAGGGCAAGCAATACCAGGTGATCGGTCAGGCCACACGCAGCAACCGCGATGCGCCGGTGGATCTCAGCAGCGCCTTCGTTCGCAACGACAAGGGGCAGTTGGTCCAGCTCGATAACCTGGTCCGCATGAGCGATCGGAGCACCCCACCCCAGCTCTTCCGCTACAACCGTTACGTCAGTGCCACCGTGAGCGCCGACCCGGCGGAGGGCTTCACCATCGGCGACGGTATCGTGGCGATGGACCGCATCTCCGATGAAGTGCTCGACGACAGCTTCAGCACCGCGCTCGCCGGCGTGAGCAAGGAGTACGCGGAAAGCGGATCCAGCATCTGGTTCGCCTTCGGATTGGCGGTGGCGCTGGTGTTCCTGATCCTGGCCGCCCAGTTCGAGAGTTGGCGCGATCCATGGATCATCCTCAGCACCATCCTGCTATCGCTCACGGGCGCCGTGCTCAGCCTGTGGATCTTCGATCATACGCTCAACATCTTCTCGCAGATCGGCATCATCGTGCTCGTGGGCCTGGTCACCAAGAACGGGATCCTCATCGTGGAATTCGCCAACCAACGCAAGGAGCATGGGCTCACGAAATACGAAGCGGTGATCGACTCCGCCACCCAGCGCCTGCGGCCGATCCTGATGACCACCTTGGCCATGGTGCTCGGGGTGTTGCCGATCGCGCTCGGTCTCGGCGCCGCGGCGAAGAGCCGGATCCCAATGGGCATCGTGATCGTGGGCGGATTGCTCTTCTCGCTGATCCTGACCTTGTACGTGGTGCCTGCGCTTTACAGCTACATGAGCCGGGAGCGCAAGGAGGGTGATGCCCCATTGCACGACACGCTTCCCGCGAACGACGCCCCTCAACCCTCCCACGCATGAGGTCCTGGTCCCTGCCCTTTCTTCTCGGCCTCTGCTTGCCGTTGGCGGCGCAGCAGCTCACGCCCGACCAGGCCGTGTCCATCGCACTGGAACAGAACCATGGCATCCGCCTGGCCAAGCTGAGCGCGCGCACGGCCGAGGTGCTGAACAACGCGGGCAACGCCGGCATGCTGCCCACCCTGGACGCCAACGGCCTGTACAGCATCGATAACAGCAGCACCCGGCAGACCTTCTTCAGCGGAGAAGTGCGCCAGGCCGACAACGCCGATACCCGCCTGCTCGATGGGGCGCTGGCCCTGAACTGGACGGTGTTCGATGGCTTGGCCATGTTCGCCGCCAAGGACCGCTTGGAAACGCTGGAAACGATGGGCAGGATCGAACTGCGCCGGCAGATGGAAAGCACCGTTTTCGATGTGCTCACGAACTACTATCTGGCCGTACAGCTCAAGAAGGCCGTGGGGGTGCAGCGCGAAGGGTTGAAGACCTCCCGCGAGCGCCTGTCGATCACCACCGCCGGGGAACGGATCGGTTCCTTCAGCGGATTGAACCTGGTGCAGGCGCAACTGGACCTGAGCGCCGACAGTTCGGCATTGCTCGACCTCCTGCAGCAGCACGCCATCGCGCTCAGTCGCCTGAACACCAGCATGGGCCGGGCGGTGGATACGCCCGCGGACGTGGTGGACAGCATCCCCGCCCCCGAGGCCTTGGAATTCGCCGCCCTGCAACAGCAGTCCCGTCAGGCCAACAGCGTCCTGCAGACCGCACGCCAGCAGCAGTTGCTGGCCGACATCTCCGTACGCGAACTACGCGGCGCACTCTTCCCGCAGGTGGATGTGTTCGGCAACTACGGCTACACCCGCAGCACCAGTGCGGTGGGTTTCCTCCAGAGCAACCGGGCGGTGGGTCCGGACTATGGCGTGCGCGTGAGCGTGCCGCTGTTCCGTGGCTTGCAGGCCAACAAGGCGGTGGAAGTGGCCAAGATCACCCGGGAACAGGCGGCGCTGACCACCGACCAGGCCCAGCTGCAATTGGACCAACAGGTGCTCGACGGCTGGACCAACTACACCACCGCCCTGCAGCGCGTGGCCTTGGAACAGGCCAACCTGGACGGCATCCGCACGCAGGTGGATGTGGCGCTGGAGAGCTACCGGCTGGGCATGCTCACCGCCGTGGAACTGCGCGACGTGCAGCAGGGCCTGATCGATGCCGAGAACCGTTTGCTCCTGGCCCAGTACGAGGCCAAGTCCGCCGAGCTGCAGTTGAAATGGCTCGCCGGCAAGCTCCTCTGATCCCTTTCTTTCCGAACAGAACATATCCACCATTCGTCCTTCCACATATCGATCACCCATGCCCCATTTCGCACTCATCTCCGCCAGCGTCCGCACCGGCCGCAAGAGCCACCGCGTGGCCCTCCACCTCGAAAAGGTGATCCAGGACAGCGGCAACACCGTTGACCTCCTAGACCTGTTGGCGTTCAACTTCCCGCTCTTTCCGGAACGGCTCAAGTTCATGACGGACATCCCGGCCGATGTGCAGGACTTCGCCGAACGGATCCGCAAGGCCGATGGCGTGATCATCGTGACCCCGGAGTACAACGCGGCGCCCCCGGCCAGCTTGAAGAACGTCCTGGACCTGTTGACGGCCGACTGGGCGAAGAAGCCCATCGCCATCAGTACCGTGAGCGGTGGGGCCTTCGGCGGCGTGCAATGCATGACGCAACTGGTGGTGGACTTCTGGAAGATCAAGGGCTGGGTGGTGCCCGCCACACTGACTGTGCCGAAGGTCCAGGAAACCTTCCAGGAGGATGGCACCCCAACGGCCGATGCCGAAGGCTGGGCCAAACGCACGAAGGCGTTCCTGGATGAACTGGGCTGGGCCATCGAGGCGAAACGCCGGATGGAAGTCCAATAGCGGTCGGCTTGATCCGGAAAAACGGGAAGATCCTTCCGAACTTCGGCCCATGCGTCAACTCTCCCTTGTCCTGTTCCTTCCGATCCTCTGGTCGGCCCGCATGCCCATGGACCAGGACCGCACCGGGAACGGAGGCCAAAAACTGCAGAACACGCGGCTGGTATTGGCCGACGGACGTGAGCTGGAAACGGGCCTGAACGAGGTGAGCGTGCAGGCACGTATTCCCCGTGCCCAACGATCCGACCTCCTGTTGGTCTCCGGTCGCACCTGCAACAACTGCCAAGCCCCGGTGAGCCTGTTCCTGATCGATCCCGACCAGCCGGTCCCTTCGTTCCGCGATGGCCAATATGCCTGGCACCATCCCGGTACGTTGGTGGACGTTCGCACCCAGGAGACCTACTACGAGGCGAAGGTCTTCGCCGGCACGGTACTCCCGGGCATGGAAGGCGTCATCTGGTACGAAAGGTCCCTGATGCCCAGTGGGGAGTGGAAGTCCAATACCACGGTGCTGCGGGTGGACGGGGAGCGGTTGGATACGATCGCCTATTTCGGGCAGGACCGCCTGAGCGCGACCCAGGCCTTGGCCTTCAAAGGATCGTGCAAGGTGATCCCGGGGGTGGTGCAGCACGTGCTGCCCTAGTTCGTGCGTGCGTTGGCCCTACCCCGCCCGGCTTTGACCCGGGGAACGACCCGGCTTTTACCTTCGCCGTCCTTGCTCCCCGACCGTTCCTTCGATCGGTCCGATGCTTGTTCCCGCGACCACCATGAACCACACCCCGAACACCATGTTCCTTTCCGGCCGCTGCACCCTGCTCCGAACGTTGATGCTCACCACCGCGCTGGCGGCCGCCCCGCTGACCTGGGCACAGGAAGCGAAGGTGCGGGTAAAGGTGAAGGCCGACCTGGAGGCCAAGCCCGATGAAGGGATCGGGGTGGCCCGGATGGTGAAGGGGGATGCCGGCAGCGTGGTGGCGCTCAAGACCAAAGGAGGCCGCACGGTATTGGGCGGGGTGATGCAACCCGAACTGGACTGGTCGCTCGTGGCCTACGACCGCGAGAAGCTGACGCTCATCAAATCCGACAAGCCCAAGATCGTTTGGGGCATCGGTCCGGTGGCACTGGAGACCATCGTCAACTTCGGCGGCCAATTCCGCCTGATCGCCTCCAAACCCGATAAGGAAAAGGCCAAGTTGCTGGTCCTTCAGCAGGTATTGAGCCCCCGAAGTCTCACGGGGAAGGCCGCACAACTGCTCTACGAACTGCCCTTCGACCGCTTGGGGAAGGGGCCCGAATATTTCGTGGACAACATGGCCATCGGCTTCACCACCACCACCTCGGTGGACAGCACCAAACTATTGCTCGGCCTCACCCCCGCCAGCACCACGCGCTCCGCCGGTGCACCCATCTGGGCGATGGTGCTGGACAAGCAGATGAAGCCGCTGTGGAACAACACGCTCACCACCGATCCAGCTGCGCGCAACGCCCAGGTGATCGATGTGCGGGTGGACAAGAGCGGAGCCGCCTGGTACCTGGTGAAGAACATCAGCGATCCGGCACCCAAGACCAAGGAGGTGCTGGGCTACAGCTATGAGCTCTACCGATTGGACAGTGCGGGCCAGACCAGCGTGAAGCTCGACCTGCCGGGCAAGAACTTCGCGCAGGATGCGCGCTTCGAGCTGCGTGCCGACGGCAGCATCGTATGCGGTGGCATCTATTCGGATCCCGAGCCCAACCGCAACGAGAGTTTGGGTATGTTCCGCATGGAACTGGACATCGCCAACATGAAGTGGGTGGGATTCAACGCCTTCCCCTTCGCCTTGCAGATGGTGAAGAAGGTGGAGAAGCTGCAGAACGACATGCGCCTCGTGCGCATGATCGAGCGCAAGGACGGCGGACTCTTCCTGATCGCGGAGAAGGCCGGCACGGAAACCACCATGGTGAGCGACCTCAGCGGCAAGAAGGTCGCCAAGACCCAATGGGTGAACGGCGCATTGCACGTCATGCAAGTGGGACGCACCGGCGCCGAACCCGTCTGGTACAAACAGATCGAGCGACAATTGGCCTATGACGATGCCGATCCGGGCAACGTGGTGGCCGGAACGGCCGGAGACCTCCTGTTCGTCTTCTACAACGACTCGGAGAAGAACATCGAGAACCGGAAGGCCAAGTTGCCTGTTGAACAAGTGACGACAGCCAAGGACCTCATCATGCTCGAGTTCAAGGCCGATGGCACGGACAAGGGCCGTGTGGTGTTGAAGGAAGGCTTCAAACAGGGTTTCCTTTCGGCCGATCGGGTCTGGCATGTCGGCCCAGGGATCATCGGCACATTGGGCGCCCCGGCCTTCGGTAAAGGCAAGACCTACCCGGTGTTGGTCGAACTGTTGCAGGAAACGAAAAAGTAACGCGCATCTTCGCCCTACGAAACACCCTCCCATGTTAGCGCCCGAACAGATCAACCTCTACATCGCCGAACGTCCGGAAGCCCAGCGCAAGGTGTTGGTGCGGCTGCGACAGTTGATCCATTCCGTGGACGGTGACATCGAGGAGAACTGGCGGGCCAGCGGTCCGCAGTTCGACCATGATGGCGCACCGATGATCGGGCTGAGCGCCCATCGGTCGTGGGTGAACGTGATCTTCCACCAAGGTGCTGGCATCAAGGACCCCAAGCACCTGTTCGAGCCTTGCCCGGAGGAAAAGGAGTCGCGCACCTTCCGCGTAAAGGACGGTGAGGCCCTGAATGAAGCAGGCTTCGTGGACCTGGTGAAGAAGGCCGTGGGACGTGCGGGACGATCGGGCAAGAGCGAGGGACGTGGCCTGGATCTGCCAGCGGACCTGGAGGTGGTGCTCCAGAAGGATCCCACGGCTTGGGCCAACTGGAAAGGCTTCACCTTCACCCAGCGAAAGGAATACGTGGAGTGGATCGACGACGGGCGCAACGAGGAGACCTGCAAGCGCCGCATCGCACAGGCCTTCGAGATGATCCGCGAAGGCATCAGCAAGGAGGAGAAGGCCCCGCTCAAGGGCGCTTGAGCCGGTGCCCATCGGGGACCAGCACCATGGACATCCGGATCGAGCACCTGACCAAGCGCTTCGGCGCCCAGATCGCGGTCAACGATATCGGGTTCGAGGTCCGTACGGGCGAGGTGCTCGGTTTCCTGGGTCCGAACGGAGCCGGTAAGACCACGACCATGCGCATGATCCTGGGGTCCATCGCACCGGACTCCGGCACCATCACCATCGGTGGCACACGCGTGTCCGAAGAGCGCATGGACCTGAAGCGGGCCATCGGCTATCTGCCCGAGAGCAATCCCCTCTACGAGGACATGGCCGTACTGGACCTGCTGCGCTTCACTGCGCGCATCCAAGGTGTAGGCCGCTCGGCCGTGGATGCCCGCGTCAAGGAAATGGTGGAGGTGTGCGGGTTGGAGCGCGAGAAGCACAAGCGGATCCGGGAACTGAGCAAGGGCTATCGCCAACGCACAGGATTGGCCCAGGCCATGGTGCACGACCCCCAGGTGCTGATCCTCGATGAGCCCACGAGCGGACTGGATCCCAACCAGCTGGTGGAGATCCGGAGCCTCGTGCAGCGTTTGGGGCGCTCCAAGACCGTGATCTTCAGCACCCACATCCTGCCGGAGGTGGAAGCCATCTGCGACCGTGTTCTGATCATCGACAAAGGCCGTATCGTGGCCGATGCCAGTCCTTCCGCACTGCGGGGCGGCCGGGGATCCGCCGCACTGTTGCAGGTGCGCATCGAGGAAGCACCGAGCGAGGCGGTACTGTCCGCCCTTCGGATGTGCACGACCATCCGCCAGGCCACAACGGCACCCGGCACCGCGGAAGTGTACCTTTTGCATACGCACGATGAACACGCCGCAGCGCGGGAGGTCTTCGCCCTTTGCGTAGCGCACCATTGGGTGCTCACCGGTCTGCACCCCGTGGAGCACCGGCTGGAGGATGTCTTCCGCGACCTGACCCTGAACTGAACGCGGACCATGCGCAACACCTGGCTCATCGCCCGCAAGGAGTTCGCCTCCTTCTTCGATTCACTGATGGCCTACTTGGTGCTCATCACCTTCCTGGGGGTCAGCGGCTTCTTCACCTGGTGGTTCGGGACGGATGTGTTCATGCGCGGCGTGGCCGACCTGGCCACCTTCTTCAACACCGCCTATTGGACCCTCTTCTTCTTCATCCCGGCCCTGACCATGCGCACCTTGGCCGAGGAGCGCCGTACAGGAACACTGGACCTGTTGCTCACCAAGGCCATCACCGGCGGACAGGTGGTGCTCGGCAAGTTCCTGGCCTGCATGGCGTTGATCGCGGTGGCCTTGTTCTGCACCCTGCCGTATTGGTACACCGTGAATGGCCTGGGGTCCGTGGACCATGGCGCCGTGGCGTGCGGCTACTTGGCGCTGCTGGGCATGAGCGCAGCCTACATCGGCTTGGGCATCTGCGCGAGCAGCCTCACTCACAACCAGATCGTGGCCTTCGTCATCGGTCTTTTCCTCATCGCCCTCTTCCACATGGGCTTCTCCGTGGTGGCCGCCAATTCCACCGGCACGCTGGGCACCTGGCTGGACGAGCTCAGCACCGGCACCCATTACGAGAGCATGAGCCGCGGTGTGATTGACCTGCGTGACGTGCTCTACTTCGCCAGCATCGCCGCCCTCGGATCGTTCTGCGCCATGTTGAACATGCTCCGCTATACCCGCTCATGAGCCGCAGCGGCCACCTCCGGAACCTCTTGCTGCTGCTCGCAGGCCTGCTGCTGCTGAATGCTCTGGCGCGGCGCTTCACCCTGCGTTGGGACCTGACGGATGATGAGCGCTACACCCTCTCCCCGTCCACCCGAGCCGTGTTGGACAGCCTTCCGGAACATGTAACGATCACCGCGTGGTTCACCCAGGAAATGCCCCCCGATCTCGCCTTGGTGCGGCAGGACCTGAAGGACATGCTGGTGGAATACGCGGCCCGTTCCCACGGACAGGTCGAGTTCAGCATGGTGGATCCCACCGGTGATGAAGCGGCCATCCGCCGGGCCCGACAGGAAGGTGTGCGCCCCTTGATGGCGCAGACGCGGGAAAAGGACAAGGCCGCCAACATGCAGGTCTTCATGGGAGCCGTGGTGCGTATGGCGGGGCGAAAAGCGGTGATCCCGGTAGTACAGCGGGGGGCCGCCTTGGAATGGGCCCTCACCTCCGCCATCCTGGAGGTGCAGCGCACTTCCAAACCGACCGTGGGTGTGATGCAGGGACATGGTGAGCCGTCCACCGCCGCACTGGACCAGCTTTCCTTGGGGCTGGACCCCACGTACATGGTCGAGACCACCACCATCTACGAGGCCTATCCCATCAACGAACGCTTCCACTCCCTCCTGCTGATCGATCCGGTGGACAGTTTTCCCCCTGCGCAACTGCGCCGCTTGGAGGAATACATGGCCAAAGGGCACGGCGTGGTAGTGGCTTACAGTGCCGTCCGCAGCGACCTCACGAAGTCGGCCGAGGTGGTACAGGCCCATCCTTCGATGGCACAATGGCTCTACAGCCAAGGCGTAGCCATCAACCCCTATGCGGTCGCCGACCAGCGTTGTGGACAGATCAAGATCATGCAGGCGGGCATTCCGCAACCCATCTCGATCGACTTCCCCTACTATCCGGTGATCCAGCAGTACACCGACCATCCGGTGGCCAACGGCATGGACCTGGCGATGTTCCAGTTCGCTTCCCCGCTATCGTGGAACGGGGATACCACCTTGCGGTTCATGCCCATCGCGCTCTCCAGCCCGAACTCGGGAACGACCCCCACTCCCTTCACCATCGACCCGCAGCATCGATGGACGGCGGACGAACTCAATGCCGGCCCACAGGTGCTGGCCGCGGCGGTGGAACGCAACATCGGCGCACGTTCCTCCCGGTTGGTGGTCTTCGGCAACGGCACCTTCTGCACGGGGATCCAAGCCGGTCAACCGGTGGAACTACCCTCCGGTAACATCGACCTGATGGTGAACGCCTTGGACTGGGTGTCGCACAACACGGTGATGCTGGAGCTTCGCGGCAAGGAGACCACCTACCGACCCATCACCATGCCGGAGGAAGGGCGACGCACCGCACTCAAATGGATGAACCTGCTGTTGCCCATGGCACTGGTGGGCCTCACGGGCCTCTTGCACTTGGTGTGGCGCCGCCGCCAACGCACGCAGCGTATGCGTCCCGGCCATGTCCGCTGATCGCCGCACGGTGGTGAAGCGCTGGTGGCCCGTAGGGGTCGTGGTGCTCTTGGGAACAGTGTGGTGGTGGAGCGGTCGTGACCCCCGGATCGCCGAGGAACGCTCCTTCCGGGCCGAAGTGCTACAGGTCGATACCGGCGCCCTGCATTCCTTCATCGTACGGCCAGCACCGTCCCGTGGCTTTCCTCCGATGCTCTTCACCCGGAGCGGAGCCGGGTGGACCGTGACCAGCAACGGGGCATCCACGCCAGCGGACCCTCGGCCCATGCAGGATCTGCTGGCCCACCTTTCCCGTATGCGCACCGAAAGGGTGCTCGGTGATCTGGGCCAGGTGGGTGCACGCTATTCCCTCAGCGACAGCTTGGCCAACGTCCTGGAGATCCCGGATGCGGTACCACCGGTCCGGCTGCGCGTCGGCGGTAGCGGCGGTGGTGACAACCGGGAGATCCAGACCTCCGCGGTGATGTTGGAAGGGGATCCCTTGGCCTACACCGTTCCGGGAGAACTCGCCCGTTTGGCGGCCATGGTGTTCCCCGACTGGATACCCAAGCCCATGGTGAACGGAGATCCAAGGAACTGGCGCCGCTTGGTATTCCTCTTCCCCGGAGGCAATGGATACGCGATGGAGCGGCATGGCGCACTGTGGACCATCGGTGGAATGGCGCTCGATAGTTCCAAGGTGCGCAAATACCTGGGCAACCTCAGCACCTATTCCAGCAGTGGTTTGGTGGACCCGGCAGATACGTTGAACGCAGTGCTCGCCTATCAGTTGGTGGTGGAGGATACCACCCGCGCCCAACCGGTGGTGCTGGGCGTATTCTCCGTGGGCGACCACCTGATCGCCCGCAGCACGCTCGCCCCGCCGTATATCGTGATGCCCTTCAGTCACGATCTGGAACTGCCCCGCATGTTCCGACCTCCACAGGCTTTTCTGCCCGATGCTGCGGGCGCAACGAGTCCAACGGGCCCGAACCGTTAGCCGGGCAGTTCAACCACCAAGCCATCCCTGGCCAACTCCACACCCGGTGGCAGGTGCACCTCGGCGTGGCGTCCCATCCAATGGCTGATGTGCGTGAGAAAGGCCCGTTCGGGTCGCAGTTCGGCGATCAAGGCCAAGGCTTCCTCCAGATTGAAGTGGGAGACATGGGACTGCCTCCTCAAAGCATTGACTACCAAGACATCGCAACCCTTCATCTGCTTTCGAACTTCAGGGGCTATCGTCTTGGCATCCGTCACGTAGCAGAGTCCGCCGATGCGGAAGCCCAATACGGGCAGGTGCAGGTGCATCACCTCAAGCGGGGTGATGCTCACAGGCCCGATAGCGAAGGCCGAGCGGTCGATCGGATGCAATTCGAACTGGGGAATACCCGGGTAGGCGGAACCGGTGAAGGCATAGCTGAACACGCGCCGGACCGCATCAAGGGTAGCCCGGTCCGCATATACGTGCACCGGTCTTGGAGGCTCGTGCAGGAAGCTGAAGGCCCGCAGATCATCCATCCCTGCGATATGGTCCATGTGCTCATGGGTGAGCAGGACCGCATCGAGATGATCGGTACCGGAACGCAGCATCTGCTGCCGGAGGTCGGGACCAGCATCGATCAGCACATTGAGTCCTTGCACTTCCACGAGGATCGAAGAACGTAACCGCTGATCCCGCGGATCGTTGCTCCGACACACCTCACATCGACATCCGATGACCGGAACGCCTTGACTGGTACCTGTTCCAAGGAAGGTGAGACGCATGGGAGCGATCTATTTCCGGTCGCGCTGCTCGCGGATCTTGATGCGCACCCCCTGCCCCGCCAACCGGTCCAGGCCTTCAGCGGCGAGCTGGTGCTGGGGCTGGATCAGGATCGCCATCTGGTAATTGGCCGCCGCGCTGTCCAGTTCGGTCGCCCGCTCCATGATCACCCCCCGGTTGTACCAAGCATCGGCATATTGAGGTTCGAGTTCGATGGCCTTGCTGAACTCGATCCGTGCACGAGCGTCGTCGTTCCGATGTTCCATGTGGATGTAACCGCTGTTGTACCACGGCAGGGCGTTGGCGTGATCCAACTCCTTGATGCGGTCATAGATGGCCAACGCTAGGCTGTCACGCCCACTTTCCT
This sequence comes from Flavobacteriales bacterium, assembly GCA_036405935.1. Classification (GTDB taxonomy): domain Bacteria; phylum Bacteroidota; class Bacteroidia; order Flavobacteriales_F; family PHOS-HE28; genus PHOS-HE28. The sequence goes on along the minus strand of DASWWQ010000149.1, from coordinate 15,470 downwards.
GATAGGCCAGTCCCAACGCGTAGAGGGCCTCGACGCTGTTGGGCCGGAGGTTGACCGCCGTGGAGTAATACTGCACGGCCAAGGGGTCCTTGCGCGCCGCACTCAGGCTGCCCAGCAGCAGGTAGGATCGATAGTCGTTGGGATCCTGTTCCACCGCGGTGCGCAAACTGCTCAAGGCCAAGGCGGTATCACGGACCTCCATATGGATCCAGCCCTTGAGGTAGTAGCCATGGGCCACGTTGGGGTCCTTGCGCAAGGCCTCGTTCACGAGCGCCATGCTCTCGTTGTACTTGCGCAGCACGAGATGGATCTCTGCACGTTTCAGCAGGGCTTGGGTGTTCGAAGGGTCGATCTGGGACGCCTTCGTGAAGCTGGCCATGGCTTGGTCCACCTCCACGATGCGGTAGTAGAGGTCGCCCAGCATCAGGCGATAGGTCACGTTCGTGCTATCCAGCCGTACAGCCCTTTCCATGTCCCGGATCGCCGGGGCCACACTGTCCAAGGCCCCGAAGTGCACGGCCCGTTGGACGTACAGTTCGGGGCGGTCCGGGTCCTGCACGATCCGGGCATTGATGTGCCGGAGCGCCGAAGCGATGCTGTCCGGGGTACCGGGCACCGGCAGGATACCTGTATCGGTGTTGGCAACCGGCGGACCGCAGCCCCACAGGGGCAGGAGAACGATCGAGGCGTTCAGGAAGATGGCCCTCAGCCGGCCGTGAAGTCCGATGGTCATACCCAAAAAGCGAGGTCCCCGCGCTCCAGTTCGCGGGGACCCCAAAGTAAACCCAGGTAACAGTTCACGGCGCCTGTACCTCCCGGCACAGGGCGATCCGCTTCAAGCAACGGGTTGTTCCGCCTTGGTGACGGCAGCCTTGATCAGCGTTTCCAGTTCGTCGCAGAGTTCCTGGTTGTCCTCCAACAGCTGACGAACGGCATCTCGTCCTTGGCCCAGCTTGTTGTCCTTGTAGGCGAACCAGGAGCCGCTCTTCTTGATGATGCCGAGTTCCACGCCCATGTCGATGATCTCGCCGGTCTTGCTGATGCCCTTGCCGAACATGATGTCGAACTCCGCTTTCTTGAAGGGAGGGGCCAACTTGTTCTTCACGATCTTCACCTTGGTGCGGTTGCCGATGGCGTTCTCACCGTCCTTGATCTGGTTGCTGCGACGGATGTCCAGGCGCATGCTGGCATAGAACTTCAGGGCGTTACCGCCGGTGGTGGTCTCGGGGTTGCCGAACATCACACCGATCTTTTCACGCAGCTGGTTGATGAAGATGCAGCAGCAGCCGGTCTTGCTGATGGTACCGGTGAGCTTGCGCAGGGCCTTGCTCATCAAGCGGGCCTGCATGCCCACCGCGCTATCGCCCATCTCTCCTTCGATCTCCGCCCGGGGCGTCAGGGCAGCCACGCTGTCCACCACCAGGATGTCGATGGCACCCGAACGGATCAGATTGTCCGCGATCTCCAAGGCCTGTTCACCGTTGTCGGGCTGGCTGATGAGCAGGTTCTGGATGTCCACTCCCAGGCTTTCCGCATAGGACCGATCGAAGGCATGTTCCGCATCCACGATGGCCGCGATACCGCCCTTACGTTGGCACTCCGCTATGGCGTGTATGGCCAAGGTGGTCTTACCGCTGCTCTCCGGACCGTAGATCTCGATCACACGACCCTTCGGGAAACCACCCACGCCCAAGGCCAGGTCCAGGCCGATGGAACCCGTGGGGATCACCTCCACCTGTTCGATGGCATCGTCCCCCAACTTCATCACGGCGCCTTTGCCGAAGGTCTTCTCCATCTTGTCCATCGTCAGCTGAAGCGCCTTCAGCTTCTCCTTGTTGATCTCCGTGGCCATGTGTTTCGGTTTGTGTTTCCGTATCGACGTCGGTGATGCAGGAACGACACTTCCGCCTCCTTCCGTCTTGACGATTTTCTTGTCAGTATTGCGACGGACAAATAAGCGAAGGGTTCCGAAGGCTCCAAATTCCGAGCGCAAAAGTTTTGAACAGGATGTCCCTTCGGCGGGTCGGGTCGACGCCCTGTAACGCGCCTCTACCTTCGCCCCGACATCCCGGATCCCGTGGAACCGAACATCCCCTTGGCCGAACGTATGCGACCCACCACCTTGGACGAGGTGGTGGGTCAGCAGCATCTGGTAGGTCCGGACGGGATCCTGCGGAAGGCCTTGACCGGAGGATTGGTGCCGAGCATGATCCTGTGGGGTCCGCCGGGGGTCGGCAAGACCACCCTGGCCCGGCTGATCGCAGAGCGGATGGACCGCCCCTTCCACACCTTGAGCGCCATCAACAGCGGGGTGAAGGACATCCGGGAGGTGATCGACAAGGCCGCCGGCGCAGGTCTGTTCTCGCGTAGCGCCGTGCTCTTCATCGATGAGATCCATCGCTTCAGCAAGGCCCAGCAGGATTCGCTGCTCGGCGCTGTCGAAAAAGGCGTCATCACCCTGATCGGCGCCACCACGGAGAACCCCTCGTTCGAGGTGATCCAGGCCCTCCTCTCCCGCTGCCAGGTCTATGTACTGCAACCGCTTTCGGAAGAGGACCTGCTGGACCTGTTGCACCGCGCCATGGAGCGGGATCCCCGGTTACAGGCCTTCACCATCGACCTGCACGGGACACAGGCCTTGATGCGGGCCAGCGGCGGGGATGCACGGCGCCTGCTGAACACCTTCGAACTGTGCGTGAAGGCGGCCGCTCCTTCGGGAGGAGGTCCGGTGCGGATCGACGACGCAGTGGTGCACGACGTGGTACAGAACACCGCTGCACGTTACGACAAGGGGGGTGAACAGCACTACGACATCATCAGCGCCTTCATCAAGAGCATGCGCGGCAGCGACCCGAATGCGGCGGTCTATTGGCTGGCGCGCATGGTGGAGGGTGGCGAGGATCCCAAGTTCATTGCCCGGCGCATGGTGATCCTGGCCAGCGAGGACATCGGCAATGCCAATCCCAACGCCCTGCTCATGGCCACCACCACCATGCAGGCCGTGCAGATGATCGGCTGGCCCGAAGGCCGCATCATCCTCAGCCAGTGCGCCGTGTACCTGGCGTGTTCACCCAAAAGCAACGCCTCCTATGTGGCCATCGGTGAAGCCTTGAGCGAAGTACAACGCAGCGGCGACCTGCCCGTACCCCTGCACCTGCGCAACGCCCCCACCAAACTGATGAAGGAACTGGGCCATGGTAAGGACTATGTCTACAGCCACGACCAGCCGGGCCACCACAGCGAACAGGAGTTCCTGCCCGAGGCCATCAGCGGCAAACGTTTCTACACCCCCGGGGACAACCGCAAGGAGCAGGAATTCGCTGCGTACCTGGACCGGGTCTGGAAGCAGAAATACGGCCGCTGAGCCTTTGCCTACTGCACACGTTCGGAACGCATGAAGGTCCGGTTCATGTCATAGATGATGCCCAAGCTCACCGCCAAACCTCCCAAGGACTGCTCCACCATCTGCCAAAGCACATCCACCACGATGTGCACCAGTTCACGCCCCGTGAAGGACATGCCGAAGACATAGGCGATGAGGTACACCGCGAAGCCGATGATGGCCCCCACCAGCATGGCAGCGAAAGGGAACGCACGCTTCAGCGAGATCCACTCATGCTGGATGGCCTGATGCACCGCAAAGGTGAGCACCAGTGCAATGATGGCATAGGCCAAGGCCGACAAGGCGAAGTAGAACTCCACCGGGATCCGCAGGTCCTTCAGGTCGTTGAGCGCCAGTCCATGCCACACGTAGCTGAGACCGAACATCACCAAAGTGCTGAAAAGCCACGGGAGCCATATTCTTCTGGAGGCCAGCATCGGAGAGGTGGAGCAACGAAATTACAGGGCATCCGTCGCACTACAAAGCCCGATCCCGGGCGCGCGACTACTTTAGCCCGGATGGCCCTCCGCACTTCGACCCTCGTGATCCTCTCCGGCTTGCTCATCACCCTTGTCGCGTGCCGCAAGGAGTCCGACGAAGCCCGTTGGGACCTGGAGGTGGCCGTACCCTTGGTGAGCACCGCCCTGACCTTGGGCGACATCATCCCCGACTCCTTGATCATGGAGGACGGCGAAGGCAACCTGAGCCTACTGTACCAGGATCGCCTGTTCTCGTTGCGGTTGGACACGGTGCTCACCGCCCCGGACACCTCCCTGCGCTACTCCTACGTGCTGCCCATCCCCGGCCCGCTGCAGTTCCCGGCCGGCACCGCCTTCAACTCCTCCGAGAACATCACGCGCTTCGACCTCGAAGAACTGGAGATGAGCGTGCTGCGCGTGCGGAGCGGGATGCTGCAGGTGGAGATCACCAATATGATCAATGGTACGATCCTCGGCAACTTCTCCCTGCCCGGTGCCACCCTCGATGGGGCGCCATTGGCCGTGCAGCAGACGGTCCCACCCGGTACACCCGCCATGCCCAGCACCGTGAGCACCGGTCGGGCCTTGGACGGATACCGCTTCGACCTGCGCGGGCCCGAAGGGGATGATGTGAACACGTTGGCCATGGCACTCAGCTACCTCACGGATCCCGCTGGAGGCACCGTCAGCATCTCCTCCACCGACAGCCTCATCGCCCATGTGAGCTATCTGGACATCATACCCGAATACGCCAAGGGCTTCTTCGGCACCCGTGACATCACCATCGAACCCTCCTCCACCTCCTTGGACCTCTTCGAGGGCATCAGTGGGGTGTTGGACCTCGAGAGCGTTAGCGCGCGCCTGCGGATCACCAACGGCATCGGCATCGATGCCCGTGCCACCATCGGACACCTGCGTTCGGTGAACACCGCTACGGGCAGCTCGGTGGAGATGAACGCCCCGATCACCAACGGTCCGATCAACCTGGACCGCGCCATCGACCTGGGCAGCGGTTTCCAGGAGGCCGTGAACACGTGGACCCTGAACAGCGGCAACAGCAACGTGGAAGCCTTCGTGGAGAACCTCCCGGACCGGATCGAATACGCCCTCGACCTCCGCATCGCTCCGTTGGGAAACGTGAGCAACGGCAACGACTTCCTCTACTACGAGAGCCGGATCAATGCCGACCTGGAGCTGGAGATCCCCCTGCGTCTTTCCGCCACCGACCTCACCTTGGCCCGTACGCTCACCGTGGACCTGCCGGGCACGCTTCAGGGACATGCCGTGCGCAGCGGCACCCTTCATGTGTTCGCCACCAATGGACTGCCCTTCAGCGCCGGGCTCGGTCTGGCGATCGTGGACGAAGGGGACCAAGTGCTGCTTCCCTTACAGGCCGGTGGTACCGTGGCCGCTGCTTCGGTGGATGGATCGGGGACCGTGAGCAGCAGCAGCGAAAGCCACCTGCGCTTCCTCCTGGATGAGGCGGCCATGGATCTGCTGCACACCACCGGACGCGTGCGGGTGACCGCCGTGTTCAACACCCCCAACGGGAACGAGCATGTGCAACTGCGCAGCGACTACCGCATGGACCTCCGGCTTTCCTTCGAGGGCAACTATCTGGTGAACGGGGATGAGTAGAACGTTCCGCCCGGTTCTTCCCGTGATCGCCCTTACAGGCTGGATCTCGGCTTCGGCCCAGGTCCAGGACAGTATCCGCCACGATGCCTTACCGATCGGGAAACTCGAACCGATCGGAACGAAAAAGGAGCGCCGGATATATGGAAAGGACCTTGCAGCATCGCACTGGGGAGCGGGTTCCAGCCGTCATCATTTGCAACTGGACGTCACCGGCCTCTATGACGCCAACTCGCTCCGGAACGACCTGGTGATGGGCCTCTACCTCGGCAAGGAACTGGATCGGGCGGTGCGCGAACGCACACAGGATGCGTTGAAGGGCACCAATCGCGCCGGCGCCATCTTCAGTGCGGACCTGAGCTACAGCTGGGGCGACAGCCTTTTCGGCAAGGCCGGATGGCAGCCCCGTGTGGCCGTGGGCTATCGGGCCTTCTACGGGGCACGTTTCACGGATGCCGTGTACGACCTGAGCTTCTTCGGCAATGCCGCCTACGAGGATCGCATCGCTGAACTGGGGCCGGGCGCTTTCGAGGGCATCAACTACCAGACCGTCGGTTTCGGGATCGCGTTCAACGCGGAGGCCTTCATCCAGCTGAACCTCGTGAACGGCGGCACGCTGAACGCCGGGAATATCCGCAAGGCCGATCTCTACACTGCGCCCGACGGACAATACCTGGACCTCGACCTCGACGGCGACTACTGGCGCAGCGATACGGCCGTTCGGGGCTTCGATGCCTCCAACGGTATCGGTGCTTCGCTCAGCGGAGCCTGGGCGCACACCTTCCCAGGGAACCTCCGGAAGACCTTGGTCATCGGCGTGCAGGACCTCGGCTTCATCCACTGGAACACCGGTTCACTGGCTGTTTCGCGCGACGAGCCGATCCGGTTCGAAGGCATCGCGGTGGAGGATGTGCTGGACATCGACGGTCCCTTGGTGCAGACGGAGAACCTGCAGGATTCGCTGGGTCTGGGCTATAAGAGGCAGTCGTTCACCCGCGTGCTGCCCGCATTGCTGGAAGCGCGTTTCCAGTGGTGGAACGCCGCTGCTCCGGTCTACGAAGTGAAGGTCGATATGCGCTACCTCGCCGGCTATCTGCCGCACATCGAAGCGGCCCGCTACTTCCGGTTGAGCCAGTGCATCCTGCCCGAAGTGCGCGTCGGCTACGGAGGGTTCGGCGGATCCCGCGTGGGGATCGGAGCCCGCTTCCGGTTGGGCAATGCGATCCAGATGCGTCTGTCCACACCCAACGTGGTGGGTACGTTGGCCCGCACGGGGCAAGGCCAAGGGGTCTTGTTGGGGTTGGAGGCGCGGTGGTAGGCGCTGGAGGAATTCCACCGCGGAGGGGCCGAGGCGCGGAGCAACCTACATGTTCCTGGAAGGGGCGCATACGCCCATCCTTCGACTTCCCTAGGGATCGCTTGGCGTCATCGGCGTCGCCGCGCTTCCGCGGTGGATGCTCAACTTCTTAGCGGTTCTCCGCCAAGGCCTCGTTGTCGTAGATCACCTTGCTGCAGCTCCGTCCGTTCTTGAAATAGAACGTCCCGCTGTACTTGCGCACCACCTTCTTGTATTCGGTGATGTTCTCGCCATCGTCGAGCCGGATCAGGGTGATCACCTGGGTCTTTTCCACGATCAGCTCCTCGTTCCGGATGATGACCGGTCCGGTGCTGGTGAACTTGGGCCGGGGCTCCTCCGCCAGGTTGGCCTTGGCCGGCTGCACGCGGGAAGGTTCCTCCTGTAGTATAGGAGCGGCGGAACGGCGGGTGTTGGCCCCCTCGTTGGCCTTGGCCATGGTGTAGTTGCGCACCGGCTTGGGCGCGGGCTTCGGCTGGGGCGGCGCGGCCTTCGCCACCACCGGTGGCGGTACCGGTTTCGGCTGCACCTTCGGCTTCGGGGCGGGCTTGGGCTCGGCCTTCGGTGCTGGAGGTGGTTCCGACTTCTTCGCCAGGGCAGCCTCCTCCTTACGCTTGGCCTCGGCCTCCTTGCGGGCCTGCTCCTCCGCTTGCCTCTTCGCTTCGGCCTCGGCCTTCACACGGGCCCTCTCGGCATCAGCTGCCTTCTTCTTTTCCTCTCCACCGCCCTTCTTCTCCTCCACCTGCTTGACGGCCACCTCCTCCTCCACCTTCTCCAAAGCACTTTGGATGCTCTTGGTATAGTCGGTGTCGTAGTCGAAGTCGTCCATCTCGCGGTTGAACCGGATCATGCCCACCGGCTGGTTGAAGACCACGGTGTTCACACCATCGTACTGCTTGAAGAGCGACACCCCGAAATCGAAGGGTGTGAACCCGTTGGCCACGGCCTCGGCCGGTGCGCGGGTGTTGAAGGACAGCTTCTTCGTCACGAAGCCCTCCTTCTCGAAGGAGAGCGTATAGTCCTGGTTCACCTCGAGGTCCAAGGAGAACTTGCCCAGGTTGTTGTTGAGCACACGCTGCTTCTCCCCGTTGCGGTACACCACCACTTGGGCACCGTCCAGCCCGCCGCCTTCCACCTTCAACTTTCCATTGATGGTGAACTGGGCCCGGGCCGGTCCACCCACGAACAGGAACAGGAGGACCGCCAGGCGAACGCACGAACGGGAGAGGCCGCGCGGATGCATCGATCAAGCCATATGGCCGGAAAGCAGGCCACGAACGGCCAGCGCGGTAACGATACCGGCCACGAGCATGGCGGCCATGATCAAGGTGCGAACGGCTACGGAACGGTTCTGAGCTTCCATGGTGCGGGATGAGGGGGTATTTGGAACCCTCGGGGGCACGATACGTAGCACGCCATCGAAAAGTTCCGCGACCATGAGAATGCACCTCTTCATCCTGCCCCTGCTGTTACCGATCACCCTCCAGGCCCAGAAGGGCGAAGCCGCCATCAAGACCGACCTGAAGGCCCTTGCCGCCCATTTCCAGGAAAGCGCCCGGTTCGACCTGGACCGCGACGATCGCTTGGTGGTGGACCTCTTCAGCAAGGGTCAACACGTACGGCGCGACATGGTGCCCCTCGTGCACCTGGACACCAGTGCCATCGCTTTCAACGAAGAAGAACAGCTGGTACTGCTGCGCTGCTCGGCCGAACAGGGCCAATGCATCGACAAGGAAGTGCTGAAGACGGGTGCCATCTCCCGCACGGGTCGCTGCGGCATTCCCGTGCCGGCCGGGGATGTCCGCGGCGAAAAGGCCGTGGCCCTGCTGCGGCAACTGGTGCGCGATGGCCTGGCCGCCATGCCGCCGAAGGAGACGGGGAACAAACGTCGCTGATCCCCGTATCAGGCCAGCAAACCCGAACCTCCGATGCGCTCCCTCCTTTTCCTCGTTCCTTACTGCTTCGCGGTATCCGTGCAGGCCCAACAAGGCGACCTCGCCGCCAACACCGCTTCCGCGCCCCCCACGGTGGAGATCCTCTTCAAGAACGGAGAAGAAGCCTACCGCACCGGCGCTTACACCAAGGCCATAGCCCTCTTCGACCAGGTACTGGCCAAGGACGCCGACCATCTGAACGCCTACCTGCAGCGCGGCTTCTGCCACAGCGTACAGCAGAACTACACCGCGGCGGTGGCCGATTTCACCGAGGTGATCAAGCGCAGGAACGACCACCTCTGGGCGTACACCAGCCGGGGCGGTGCCTACAACCGTTTGGGCAAGCCCGAACTGGCCATGCGCGACTTCGACGCCGTGCTGGCCCTGGATCCCAAGGACCAGGAGGCGTACAACAACCGCGGTTGGGCCAAGAAAACGCTGGGGGACCTGAAGGGCGCCTGCGAGGATTGGAGGACCAGCAAGAAACTGGGCAACGGCGAGGCCCGTATCATCCTGACCAACAACCGTTGCAAATGATCCGCAACCTGCTCCTTTCCTTCGGCATCCTGGCCGTATCGATCACTTCCGCACAGGACCAGAGCTACAGCGAATGCGTGGTGAAGGTGGGTTCCGCCTGGGGTGAGGTCTGCGATAAATGCGAGGCCTACAAGGGCTTCCGTCGCGACTATTCGGGCACCTTCCGGATCGATCTGAAGAACGTGTGCAAGGAAACCGTGGAACTGAAGGTGGCCGTGCAGGAAAGCAACGGCACTTGGCGCATCTTCCCCATCCGTACCCTGCCCGCCGATCAGCAGACCACCGCCTTCGCCTGCAACGGCACGGGCAAATACCTCTATTGGGTGCGCCGGCTGAACGATACGGAGATCGTGCTGCCCACGGACACCGAGATCTTGAGCGAATACCGCGGGCGCTGAAGGGCCATCCCTCACCGTACGAAGGCCGTCCCCACCAGGACGGCCTTCGCGCTTCCACCCCCGATCGTTCAAAGTTGGGACGGCCATCCCCTTGAGCATAAGGGAATGGCGTATAGATTGGCACCGCTGACAGCACATCTCCCCATGGCTACCAAACGCTTGCACATCGACCGGACCGAGACCTCCCCGGGCATCGAGCTGGACCTGGAGCAAGGCACCATCGAGTTCATCGGGCGTTCCCTTCCTGCAAACAGCGAACTCTTCTACGGCCGCGTTTACCGTTGGCTGGAGGAGTACCTCAAGCAGCCACGCCTGGACACCACGGTGAACATGAAGCTGGACTATCTGGACACCAGCAGCAGCAAGCATTTCTACAACATCTTCGAACGGCTGAACGCCGTTACCGAAAAGGGTCGCAACGTGCAGGTGAACTGGCACTACGAGAGCGGCGACGAGGAGATGGCCGAAACGGGCAAGGACTACCAGAGCTTCTTCAAGTTGAACTTCCAGTTCATCGAAGTGGCCGAGCTCTTCTGAGTTCCCTTCTCATCCAGGACCATTCCCAGCGAACGTCCGATCGGCGGCCTTGTCGCTTCCTTCAACGATCATAGGCCGCAAGCCCCAAGCCGCAAGCGCTGTTGCAGCTTGCAGCTTGGGGCCTGTAGCTTGTGGTCCTACAGCAGTTCGTTCGCCAGGTTGGCCAGTGCGCTGCGCTCGCCCTTCTCCAAGGTGATGTGCGCGAACAGCGGATCGCCCTTGGCCTTATCGATCAGGTAGCTGAGGCCGTTGCTCTCGCTGTCCAGATAGGGCGTATCGATCTGGTGCACGTCACCGGTGAACACGATCTTGGTGCCTTCCCCGGCACGGCTGATCACCGTCTTGATCTCCAACGGCGTCAGGTTCTGGGCCTCGTCCACGATGAAGAAGATGTTGCTCAGGCTGCGGCCGCGGATGTAGGCCAGCGGTGCGATCTGGATCTTCTCGTTCTCCAGCATCTCGTCGATGCGCTTCGGAGTGCTGTCGTGCTTCTCGAAGTTGCCCTTGATCAGCTTCAGGTTGTCCCACAGCGGCTGCATGTAGGGGTCGAGCTTGCTCTGGATGTCGCCGGGCAGGTAGCCGATGTCCTTGTTGCTCAAGGGCACCACGGGGCGCGTAACGTAGATCTGGCGGTAGTCGCGGCGCTGCTCCAACGCGCAGGCCAAGGCCAACAACGTCTTGCCGGTACCGGCGGCGCCTTGCAGCGTCACCAGCTTGATCTCGGGATCCAGCAGCGCGCTCATGGCCAAGGCCTGCTCGGCGTTCTTGGGGCTGATGCCGAACACGTTCTGCTTCTCCACGCGGTTCACCAGGCCCGTACGGGGATCGAACTTGCTGAGGATGCTCTTCTTCTTGTGCTTGAGGATGAAGAAGTGGTTGCCCTTGGGCCGTTCCAGCTTCAGGTCCTCCACCGGTAGACTGCCCTGCTCGAAGAGCGTGTTGATCAGCATTTCATCCACATCGTCCTCGACGGTGCGACCGGTATAGAGCTTCTCCTTCACATCGCGCACCTTGCCGGTGAGGTAGTCCTCGGCCACGATGTTCAGGCTCTTGGCCTTCAGGCGCAGGGCGATGTCCTTGCTCACCAGCACCACCTTCCGATCCTTGTTCTGGCGCTGCAGCGTGAGGGCGGCATTGATGATCTGGTGGTCGTTCTTGCCGTCCTGGAACACCTTGGTGGCGTCCACCCCGTTGAGGTCGTGCTTGGCCACCACCTTGAACTGGCCCTTGGTGGGGCCGTTCAGCGGCGCCCAGTCGGTCAGCAGGTCCTGCTGGCCGATGCTATCGAGGTGTCGTATGAATTCGCGGGCTTCGTAGTTGATCGTGTCGTTTCCTTTCTTGAAGGTGTCGAGTTCTTCGAGGACTTGTATGGGGATGGCCACATCATGCTCCTGGAAGCTTTCGATGGCCGAGTGGTCGTAGAGGATGACTGAAGTATCCAGTACGAAGATCTTCCTGTCTTTCTTCTTCATTCGATCAAGGAACGGTGTTGTCCAAAGGTTGTAGGGAGTGGAACGGATGCTGGATCGGGGGGATGGGCACTTATGCACGATCGATCGTGCCTCGCTCCATGCGGAGGAGCAACAAGCGACGATCCATGCGGGTCCTTGAGCTTGCGGCCCCTCACGGCCATCCGGATTTTCCATGACCTGCCCCTAGGTCGAAAGGACGAGCCTGAACACAGGGGTAACCTTTGCTTAATACCCTCGCCCAGCAAGGGCTTGAGTTATCAACCGGCACTTGCGCCGCCACGTTAAGACCGGGTAAATTCGCCGCCCTTTCGGGGTCTTGCTCCATGCCCCTTCCCTTCCCTCGTGACCACGCTCTTCTCCCCAAGGGCATCCAAAGCAAACGGACAACCCAATACCCTTTTCGCATGAAGAACCGCTGTATACGGCCCTTATGGGCGACATGGACCCTGCTGGTGGGGTTGCTGATGACCTCTTTGACGGGGTGGGCGCAACCTTGGAACTACGACTTCGGCACCGCAACAGGAACCGCCAACAATGGGAACTCTGGTAGTGGTAATACCACCTTTTTCACTGGAACCCCAGCCAATGGAGGCACTTATCGGGTTCGTATCGGAGGGGCCGGAGGCTCCTTGGTACTAGCCAATCCAGGAACTTCTTTGGGAACCGGGGCGGAGGCCCAACTGACGGCCGCGACCAGCACAGCTACCAACAAGCTGGGGGTATACGATTGGACATCCCCGTCCACGGTGGCCTATCTCAAGTTCAAGCTCCGAACGACTGCTTCAGCGACCGGACAGTTCGCGATCGGCCTTGGCAATAGCACCTTGGCCAATGACAACCAAGGCTTCACGTCCCACTACGGCAATGGCATAACGGTCTTGAGCATCCGGTACACGGCCGGAGCCATTACTTCCGTGGTCCGCCGAGGCGGAGGTACGGACCAGACGGTCACCTCGTCCGGGTTCGCAAAGGACAGCGATCAGCAGGTGGAGATCTATGGCAATAATGGCGCTGGCGCAACAACCTATTTCAAGAGTGGTACCACATACTCCCTTTCCGCCCAGCAATGGGATCTTTGGGTGGATGGAACGAAGATCTCACCGGCCGGTGGTTGGCCAAAGGCCAACACTCTCGCTAGCGGGGTCAACCTCAGCGGCTTCGCCTTCTTTGCTGAAACAAGCTCGGGCAACAATGGTGTGATGTATGTGGACGATCTGGAGTATTCCAACACGCTCCCGGTCGCACCTACGATCTCTTCTCCCTCTCCAACCACCCTCACCGGCTTCACCACTACTCAAGGCATCCCCTCCGCCTCCCAGACCTTCACAGTGGGCGGCACGCATCTCACCGCGGACCTGGTGGTGACGGCCCCGACCGGTTTCGAGGTTCGGGAGAACGGCATGGGCAGCTTCAGCAGCAGCGTCTCCTTCACGCCCATCTCGGGCACCGTGTCCTCCAAGACCATCGAAGTCCGTTTGACCGGAACAAGTGTGGGTTCCCCGAGCGGTGATGTGGCGTGCACCAGTACCGATGCCTCCACCCAGAATGTGAGCGTGAGCGGAACAGTGACGGCCAGCGGCCAGCCCGATTGCTTGGGCGTGATCGATGGACCTGCGGTTGCCGGCACACCCTGCAACGATGGCGATGCCTGCACCACCGGTGAGGTATGGGACATCAGCTGCAATTGCGTGAACGGTGTTTTCCAGGACCAGGACAACGACGGCACCTGCGATGCGAACGACGGCTGCCCCGCGGATCCTGCCAAGACCAGCGCAGGAACTTGCGGCTGCGGCAACCCTGAACCGGGCACCGCCTGCAACGATGGCAATGCCTGCACCACCGGCGACCAGATCACCACCTGCGGTGTTTGCGCTGGCACTCCCCTACCCGACAACGACTCCGATGGCACCTGCGACGCTGAGGATGCCTGCCCCAACGACCCGAACAAGATCGTGGCCGGCACCTGCGGCTGCGGCAATCCGGAACCCGGTGCCACCTGCGATGATGGCAACGCCGCTACTGTGAACGATGTGATCACCGGTGCATGCAACTGCGCCGGCGCCCTGCCCGAGATCTACTGGAACTTCAACACCGCCACACCCACGGTGAGCACGGTACCGAACACCACGGTCGGAGCGTTGGCCCAAGGCAACAACAATGGCAGCACCAACTTGCTGAGCACCACTTCCGCCTCTTCGGGCTACACCGGTTTTAGCGGTGGCAATAATGCAGGTGCGGCCGCGGTCACCGGCGCCTTGGATATCGGGACGAGCACCTACTTCCAGTTCACCCTCACGGTGAGCGACGAATATGTGACCACCATCAGTGCGATCTCCTTCGGCTCGCGTTCGACCAGCACAGGCCCTCAGGCTTTCACGCTGCTCAGCGACCAGGACGATTTCACCACGCCCATCGCCACAGGTACCATGAACAACAACAGTTCCTGGGCATTGGAGGAGGTCACCGGTCTGAGCTTCGATGCGACGGGTACCACGGTATTCCGCCTCTATGGGCACAGCGGAACGGGCAATGCAGCGAACGGAACGGCCAACTGGCGCATCGATGACCTGCACTTGAGCGCCAGCAATGCTGAAGCACCTCCTTGCGTGCCGGTCACCATCACCAACACCACCAGCAACAGCCCGATCTGTGCGGACGAAACCCTGACGCTCGGGGTCACGGTCGCCGGCAGCGGCGAGGTGCTTTACGAATGGACCGGTGCGGGAACGATCTCGAACGGGGACGCGGCCAATGCCTCCGTGACGGGTGCCGCCACGGGCAACTACCACATCGTGGTGGTGAACGAATGCGGTGAGGATGAAGCCGATGTGGCCGTCGTGGTGAACACCCCGACCACTTGGTACCAGGACGCGGATGAGGATGGCTTTGGCGATGCGGCCGTAAGCCAGAGCGCTTGCGCACAGCCCGATGGCTACGTGAGCAACAGCACCGACCTGTGCCCCGCGGACGCCACCAAACAGGCCCCCGGCGCCTGCGGGTGCGGCACGCCCGATGTAACCACGACCTATTATGCCGACACCGACGGTGACGGCTTCGGTGATGCCAACGATGCTGTCGGCGGATTCACCTGCCTCGGTGCTCCCGTGGGCTACGTGGGCAATAGCACCGACCTCTGCCCGGCCGATGCCAACAAGCAGGCGCCAGGCGCTTGCGGTTGTGGCACACCCGATACCGATACGGACGGTGACGGCTTGGCCGATTGCATCGATCCCTGCCCTGCACTGCCCGGTTTGGAGAACGGGAACACCTGCGACGATGGAAATGCCGGCACCGGCAATGACATGGTCGTCAACTGCGTGTGCACGGGCCAGACCTATGATTGCCTCAATGTCCCAGGTGGTACAGCGGTCATCGGCTCATCTTGCGATGACGGCAATGCGAACACCATCAACGATGTGTACGACCCGAATTGCGTTTGCACGGGCACCGTGGACCCCTCGGGCTGCACCGATCTCTTGGCGCAGAACCACGATGTCGGCGCCACGGAGGATGACGGTAGTTGCACCTACTGCCCCGCCACGATCACGTACAACACAACGATCCCCACACCCATCCAGATCGGCACCGGCCTGCCCGCGGACAACGCCGCCGTATCCGTGGACTGCCATCCGATCACCATCGGCCTCTCCGCCTTCGAGCGTTTCGTGGGGCCGATCGTTCCGGTGAACGACAACGTGTACCGCGTGGCCTTGGGCAACAGCCCCACCTCCTCCAGCGACCC
>DASWWQ010000148.1:0-12993 GCA_036405935.1 Flavobacteriales bacterium | reverse complement strand
TGCTGAAGTTCACCATCAAACGCCCGTTGAAGGACACCACCGCATTGAAGGGTCCGGCCGGGCGGGGTATATCCGTGCGTTTGCGCCAATTGGTGAAGGATGCCAGATTGGAGGAGGACAAGGATGCGGAGAACAGGCCCGTTTCGGTAGCGGCGTGTATCGAGTCCTGGTGCAGGGCGATGGAACGCACGGTGACCTGCGTGGCCGACGGTCCGATGATCCATGTATCACGGATCTCCAGCCGTTCGAGGTCGAGCACCACGATGCCGAAACCACAGGCCAAATAGACCAGCGGTCCATTGCTGGTGGCGGCATAGATCTTCTTGTCACCGACCAATCCGCTGCGTTTGATGTCGCTGAGATTGTGGGCGGTGCCGTTCATGAGCACATCGACGTTGCCGTTCGTATAACCCACCACCAGGGCCTGCTGGTCCTCGTTCCAGGCAAGGCAGCTCACGTTGATCTCGCTCAGGGCGTTCACCTTGGTGTAGCGGGAGAATCCATTGGTGGCCGGGTCGAACGCGAAGACCCCGGTGGCCGTGGCGCAATAGACGGTGGAGCCGCCTTCCACCACCGCCACCGCCTGCCGGTAGCTGAAGTGCTCCCGCCATTGGCCGATGGCCGGCTGTGCCCAAGCAACGCTCACGGTGCAGAGGCTGAAGGCGATCACAAGGAAGCGTGGAAAGGCCATTCGTAGGGTTGGGGTTCTGCTAACGGGATGCCGAGGGGATCCGTATGGAAAGGTAAGACCACCAACAAAAAGGCCCTTCCCGGGTTCGGAAAGGACCTGATGTTCGAGGTCGCGTGCGGATTCGAACCGCAGTAGCAGCTTTTGCAGAGCTGTGCCTAGCCACTCGGCCACGCGACCTTGGAGTGGGCCGCGAAGATAGAGGGTCCGGCTCAACCGGCCACCGTGTACACCACATGGTTCACCGAACCGGCGATCGGTGGGTCCTCCTTCACCACCCGCACACGCCATTGGTAGGGCACCGCCCATTGGCGCTTCAGGTGGTCCAGGATGCGGCGGGCCACATGCTCGATCAACTGCGAGCGGATGCCCATCTCCTCCTGCACGATCGCGGTGATGCGGCTGTAGTCCACGGTATCGCCCAAACGATCGCTCGCTTCAGCCTCCGTCAGGTCACCCTCCACAGCGATGTCCACCCGGTAATGCCCGCCGATACGGCCTTCCTCGTGCAGGCAGCCGTGGTAGGCGTAGACGCGGATGCCGTTGACCTCGATCAGGCCCATGCGCGGCATTGTTCCAGCCCGGCCTTCAGTCGCGCCACCACCTCATCCCGACCCAACAGTGCGCTGACATCGAACATGCCCGGGCCTTGCATGCGTCCGGCCACGCACAGGCGGTACAGCGGCATCAGCTGGCCGATCTTCAGGGCATGTGCGGTAAGCACTTCGTTGAAGGTGCTTTCCACCGCAGCGGGCGTGAAGTCCTGCAACGCTGTGAGGCGGCCGACGAAATCCTCCAGGGCCGGTGCTGCCTCGGGCTTCCAGCGCTTCCTCAATTCCTCTTGGCCTGCAGGGTTGCCGCTGAGCGGTGTTCCGTGGGTGAAGAGGTAGGTGCCCTCCAGCATGTCCTCCACGAAGGTGGCGCGCTCCTTCAACAGGGCTGCGGCCGCCGTGGCCCGTTCGGGTGTGCTTTCGATGCCTTGCGCAGCCAGTTTCTCCAGCAGTTGCAGACCCAGTTCGCCGTCGGGGCGCATCCGCAGGTATTGCTGGTTGAACCACTTGGTCTTCTCCGGATCGAACTTGGCGCCGCTCTTGTGCACCCGCTCCAGATCGAACAGTCGGGTGAGCTCATCCAGGTCCATGATCTCCTGATCGGTGCCGGGGTTCCAACCCAACAAGGCGAGCATGTTGATGAAGGCCTCCGGATAGTACCCCCGCTCGCGATATCCGGAACTCTTCTCGCCACTGGTGGGGTCGGTCCAGTTCAACGGGAACACGGGGAAGCCGAGGCGATCGCCGTCCCGTTTGCTGAGCTTGCCGTTGCCCTCCGGCTTCAGGATGAGCGGAAGATGCGCGAAGGCCGGGCGCTCCCAACCGAAGGCTTCGTAGATGAGCACATGCACGGGTGCACTGGGCAGCCATTCCTCGCCGCGGATCACATGGGTGATCGCCATCAGGTGGTCGTCCACGATGTTGGCCAAGTGGTAGGTGGGCATGCCGTCGCTCTTGAACAGCACCTTGTCGTCGATGTTCGCGCTGTGCACGGTGACCCATCCGCGGATGATGTCCTCGAACCGCACCTCCACATGGCGCGGCACCTTCAGCCGCACCACGAACTCATCGCCGCGCGCCAGCCGTTCCGCCACCTCGTCCGCCGGCAACGTCAGGCTGTTCTTCATGTGTTCGCGCGTCACGGCGTTGTAGGCCGGCGCCGCTACACCGGCGGCCTTCAGCCGTTCGCGCATGGCCTCCAGTTCCTCCGCGGTGTCGAAGGCGTAATAGGCCTTGTCGTTGGCGATCAGCTGGTCCGCGTACTGGCGGTACAGGGCCTTGCGCTCGCTCTGGCGATAGGGGCCGTTGGGGCCGCCGGTCCACGGGCTTTCATCGAACTTCAATCCGCACCACGCCAAGGCGGCCTGGATGTACTCCTCCGCGCCGGGCACGAAACGCGTCTGGTCGGTATCCTCGATGCGCAGCAGGAATTGGCCACCGTGCTTGCGGGCGAAGAGATAGTTGTAGAGGGCGGTGCGGACCCCGCCCATGTGCAAGGGGCCGGTGGGGCTGGGAGCGAAACGAACGCGTACGGACATCGGGGGCGAATGGTCCAGGACCGTACCGACCCGGATTCAAGACCGGCCGGTCGCTGGGAATGGAGCGCGAAGGTAGCGGGGGGCCATCAGTCGGTGATGGCGATCGGGCCTTTGGGGCTCAGATCTGCACGCCCTTCACCAACAGGCGTTGCCAGGCCGTGTTGCGCCGCAGGAAGCTCTTCACGCTGGGGCACATGGGCACCAGCTTCAGCCGGTTGGCCTCGGTCCAAGTGAGCACCTTTTCGATCAGGGCCGGACCCACACCATGGGCCTCCAACGCCTTGGGCACCTCCGAGCCGGTGAGGAATATGCGGTCGCCGCTGCGGTCGTATTCCATGCGGGCCCGGTGACCGTTCACCTGCACCACGAACTGGCGGGATTCGGTTTCATCGACGAGGGCGAGCCCTTCCAGGTCCACCGTGGTGATCGTGTCCTTTTTTGCCATGGCCTGCAAAGATACCCCGAACGTACCCGCAGCGCCACCCTGCGCGTTACAGCTCCGGGCCCATCACCCCGCGCAGCATAACATTCCTTCACATTGCGCCCCTTGCACGTGCACTACCTTTCGGACCCCGCAAAAAGGAGCCCTGGCCTTGCCTCTGCGGGGCGAACGACCATGCGAACCGACCACGAGCTGTTGATCGACAAGCTCGACGCCTTCATCCGCAAGTACTACAAGGACCAGCTGATCCGCGGGGCCCTCTATAGCGCCGGCCTGCTGGTGCTCTTCTTCCTGGGCGCTTCGCTCACGGAGTATTTCGGCCGCTTCGGCACCACGGCTCGCACGCTGTTGTTCTGGGGGCTTCTGGTGGCCGCTGTGGCGGTGCTGACCCGTTTCATCGCCGTTCCGCTCTTCAAACTGTTCCGGCTCGGCCCCGTGATCTCCCACGCGGAGGCCGCCAACGTGGTGGGCCGCCACTTCTCCGAGGTGAAGGACAAGCTGCTGAACACGCTCCAGCTGCGGGAGCAGGCCACGCAGGATCCGCGCAACCGCGAGCTGATCGAGGCCAGTATCGCCCAACGCAGTCGTGAACTTTCGCCCGTGCCCTTCACGGCCGCGATCGACCTGACCCGCAATCGCCGTTACCTGCGCTACGCACTTCCGCCCATCGGTGTGCTGCTGATCCTTCTCTTCGCCGCCCCGAGCCTGATCACCGGCCCCACCACACGGCTGCTCGCGCACGGTACCGAGTTCCTGCCGGAGGCTCCTTTCCGGTTCGTGGTTCTCGACAAGGACCTGCGTGTTCCCGAAGGCGAGGATTTCGAACTGCAGGTGGAGATGCAGGGCGCGTCCATCCCGCAACAGGTGGACCTGGAGGTGGATGGCAAACGCATCCCCTTGGTTAAGGTGGACGCCACCCGCTTCACGCACCGCTTCCGCAATGTGATGGAAGCCCAAGAGTTCCGGCTGGGCGCCGAGGGCTTCCGAAGCGTGCCGTACACCCTTGCCGTTGAGGTGAACCCGATGCTCGTGGACCTCTCCTTGGTGCTTGAATATCCGCCCTACCTCGGCATGGTCAACGGCACCACCAGCTCGGGCGATGTCTCGGTGCCCGCCGGCACGCGCATCACTTGGAGTGCACACACGCGGAGCGCCGATCGCCTGGACCTCGTGTTCGATGACACCACGTACGCCCTTCAACCCCGTGCCGATGATCGGTTCTCCGCCGACCGCCGCTTCCTTCAGCCCCATACCTACAGCCTGAAACCCCGCAACGGGGACCATAGCGCCAAGGATCCCCTGACCTATCGCATCGAGGTGGTCCCCGATCTCTACCCCACCATCCAAGCCGAGCAGAAGGCCGATAGCACCTCGCCCAAGCGCTTTTATTTCCAAGGTGATATCGGCGATGACCACGGCTTCAGGCGCTTGGTGTTCCATTATGGCTTCAGTGCAGGTGGGGACAGTGTACCTGCGGAACTTCGTGAACGCACCGTGGAAGTGCCCGTGGACGGATCCCGCACGCGGCAGCGGTTCTTCCACTTCTGGGACATCACCGAACTGCGCCTGCTGCCCGGCGATCGGCTCGAATACTGGTTCGAGGTGTGGGACAACGACGCGGTGCTGGGCAGCAAGAGCGCCCGTTCCACCACGCTGACCTTCGAAGCCCCCAGCCTTCGCGAGCTGGCCCGGCAACAGGACCAGCGCTCCGAGGCGATCAAGGACCAGCTGCAACAGGGCATCAAGGAGGCGCAGGACCTGCAACGCCAGCTGGACAAGCTGCGCCGCGAGATGCTCGACAAGAAGGAGCTCGACTGGCAGGACCAGCAGAAGCTCCAGCAGGTGCTCGAGCAGCACAAGGAGCTGGAGAAACGCATCGAGCGCACCACCGAACAGCTGCGCCAGGACCAGCAGCAACGCGAGAGTTCCAAGCAGGTGGATGAACGTATCCTGCAGAAACAACAGCAGGTGCAACAGCTCTTCGAGAACGTTCTGAGCGAGGAGATGAAGAAGCTCTATGAGGAAGTGCAGAAGATGATGGAGAAGCTCGACAAGGACGAACTCCAGAAGCAGGTGGAGGAGATGAAGATGAGCCAGGAGGACATCGAGAAGGAACTCGACCGCGCCATGGAGCAGTTCAAGCAGATGGAGGTGGAACAGAAGGCGCAGGACATCGCCGAGCAGCTCGAGGAACTCGCCAAGAAGCAGGAGGACCTGGGCGAGCGCACCGAGGAGGGCAAGGGCGACAAGGAGGAGCTGCAGAAGCAGCAGGAGGAGCTGAACAAGGAGTTCGAGGAGCTACGCAAGGACCTGGACGAGCTGGAGAAGAAGAACGAGGAACTGGAGAACCCCATGGACCTGCCGAAGACCGAGGAAAAGGAACAGGAGATCCAGAAGGAGCAGCAGAACAGCAGCGAACAGTTGGACAAGGACCAGAAGAAGAAGGCCTCGCAAAGCCAGCAGAAGGCGGCCGAGCAGATGGAACAGCTCGCCTTCCAGATGAAGAGCGGCATGCAGCAGCAGCAGCAGGAACAGAACGAGGAGGATATGGACGCCCTGCGCCAGCTGCTGGAGAACCTGGTGCACCTGAGCTTCGACCAGGAGGCCAACATGAACGACCTGGCCCGCACGGCCGCACGCGATCCACATCTGGTGGAGATCGGCCGCGAGCAGAAGAAGCTGCGCGATGACGCCAAGGTGGTGGAGGATTCGCTCTTCGCCCTGAGCAAACGCGTGCCGCAGATCGAGGCCGCGGTGAACCGGGAGATGAACGCGGTGAACGAGAACATGGACCAGGCCCGCGAGCATCTCGCAGAGAGCCGCGCGAACGACCGCCACCGCCCCATGGCCGCCGACAAGCAGCAACGGGCCATGACCGGCCTCAACAACCTCGCGCTATTGCTGGACGAGGCCTTGCAGCAGATGCAGCAGCAGGCCTCGGGCATGCCGGGATCCGGCAGCTGCAACAAACCCGGCGGATCCGGCAGTAGCAGTGGCGACAGCAAGAAGATGCAGAAGATGAAGGCACAACAACAGGCCCTTCAGAAGCAGTTGGAGGAGATGAGGAAGGCCATGGAGAAGGGTGGTCAGAAACCCGGCCCCAAGGACGGGCAGAAGAACCCCGGCGGACAGACGCCCGGCATGAGCCAGCAATTGGCGCAGCTGGCCGCCCAACAGGCCGCGATCCGCAAGGAGATGCAGCGTATGGCGCAGGAACTGAACAAGGACGGAAGCGGCTCGGGCAAGGGGTTGGAGAAGATGGCCGAGCAGATGGAGAAGAACGAGAAGGACATCGTCAACAAGAACATCACGCCCGAGACCCTCAGGCGTCAACAGGAGATCATGACCCGCATGCTCGAGGCCGAGAAGGCCGAGCAGGAGCGCGAGCTGGACCAGGCCCGTCGCAGTGAGCAGGGCAAGGAGCGTGAACACCCCGATCCGGCGCGCTTCTTCGAATATCAGCGCACGAAGCAACGCGAGGCCGAACTCCTGCGTACACTGCCTCCCGGGCTCAAGCCATACTACAAGGCCCGGGTCAATGAGTATTTCGATACTTTTGACCGACCCTGATACGCCGATGGGAACCTTGACGGAGGACGCACCCTACATCCAGCAGATCGATTTCCCCGCCAAGGCGGAGAACATCGCGCTCGCCGAGAAGTTGATCGACGAAGCCTGCTCCAAGCATGGTGTGCACGAGAGCCTCTACGGCAACATCCTCATCGCCCTGACCGAGGCGGTCAACAACGCCATCCACCACGGCAACCGACTGGATGAATCCAAGAAGGTGAGCCTCGGCTACGAAGTGAAGGGCGATACCATCGTCTTCACCGTCAGTGATCAAGGTCCCGGATTCGACTTCCAGAACCTCCCCGACCCCACCGACCCGCAGAACATCGAGAAGCCCCATGGTCGCGGAGTCTTCCTGATGCGTGCCTTGGCCGATGAGGTCTCCTTCACGGACAACGGCTCCACCGCTTCCTTGGTGTTCAGCCTGAAGCCTGCACAGGAATGACCACCGAGGCCCAGGCCATCGGTTTCATCGTCCAAGAGGTCCCCGACGCGTTCCGTTCCCGCCTTGCCTTGCGCCGTTGGCTGCAGGGCGTGGCGCGTGAGCATGGTACCCGCATCGATCGTATCGCCTTCGTGCTCATGAGCGATGATGCACTCCTTCGCTACAACCAGGATTTCCTGCAACACGACGACCTCACCGACGTGATCACTTTCCCTGTGGAAAGCAATAACGGTGTGTCCGGGGATGTCCTCATGAGCTACGACCGGATCAAGGAGAACGCAAGCACCTTCGGGGTGTCCGCCCAACAGGAGCTCCGCCGGGTGATGGTGCACGGCGTGCTCCACCTGCTGGGGTTCACCGATAAGACCAAGGCCCAGCGCGAGGCCATGCGCGCTTTGGAGGACAAGCATCTGCTGGCTTACCGCGATCGGACCTCGCGCTGAGAGCCGCCCTCAAGCGGATACCACTGCGCTCGCCGGGAAGGCGATGTTGAACACGGTGCCCACTCCCACTTCGCTCTCCACATTGAGATGCACTCCGTGCGCGTTCAGGATGGTGCGTGCGGTGGTGAGCCCCAGGCCCATGCCTCCGCTCCGGCTGGAATAGAAGGCCTCGAAGAGCCGCTGGATGTTCTGCGGTTCGATGCCCTTCCCGTTGTCGCGCACCTGTATCGTCACCCCCCCGTTCAAGGCCCGTGCGCTCAAGGACAGGCGCCCCTTGCCCGGCTCCATGGCCTCAACGGCATTGATGCAGATGTTGGCCAGGGCCAGTTGTACCATGTCGGGGTCCATCATCACCCTCGGCAGACCCTTCTCCACCTCCAACGCTCCGATCATCTGTTGCAGGTCCAGTCGATCCTGCACGGCATGCAGCGCGCTACGGAGCACAGCCGACACCTCGGAGGGTTCGGGGTCCAGTTCCCGCGGCTTGGACGACTCCAGCAGGTCGGTGATCAGCCGGCTGATGCGTTCGATGTTCCGTTTCAGGATCTCCACATAGGGCCCAGCGGCCTCCACCTGTTCTGTACCCAGTTCGTCCAGCAGTTGCTCCAAGGCCATACGCAGGTTGGTGAGCGGGTTCCGCACTTCGTGCGCGATGGTGCGGGCGATGCGGCCGGTGATGGCCAAGCGATCGCTTTCCATCAGCACGTCCTGGGCCCGCTTCCGATCGGAGATGTCCGTGTAGGTGATCACGAAGCCGTCCAGGAGACGCACCGCATGTACACTGAACCATTCGCCTTCCCGTTCGGATGAAACGCGTTCCTCCATCAAGGGGCCGCCTCCTTCCACCACCTCGATGAGCGAACGGAACAAACGTTCGTCCGACAGATGCGGATGCACCTTCCGCAGATGTTGCCCCACGAGGCTCTCTGCCGAGCGTCCCATGAGCTGCTCGGCGGTGCGGTTCAACAACAGCCATTCGAAATCCACGATGGCGCCGGTGGGGTCGCGCACACTGCGGAACAACATGATGCTGCTGGTGGAACTGTCCAGCACCCGGCGCAAGGAACGTTCGGCGAAGTCGCGTGTCTTCATCTCCCGGTCCAACTGCAACACCTTCTGGTGCACCTCCTGCTCGGCCTTTTCGGCCAACCCCAACGCCCGGAAAAGGCGCCACAGGAGCAGCGCTGTGGCCAATAGTGCCATGGCGGCATAGACCGCGAGCATCAGCGGGGTGCGCCAGCGCGAAGCCTGTTCCTGGAAGCGGTAATGCTCGAGCAGCCCCTCGATCTCGTGCACCATGCGCGTGCGATTGCCCTTGATGCGGTCCATCACCGCCCGGGTGTCGCGCAGCCTTTCCAGTTCGGTGCCCTGAAGGCCCGGTTCCGACCCGCGTTCCAGCAGAAGCTGACCTTGGATGCGCCGAAAAAGATCGGCCGATAACGAGCGCAGGGAGTCCACCCGAGCGCGGTCCTGCACACTCGTGGAAGCCGAATCCATGCGCTGGATGCTCCGCTCGATCATCGCCTGCGCTTGGTTGAAGGGTCGCAGGAAGGATGTGTCGTGGGTCAGGACGAAGCCCCGGCTACCGGTCTCGGCATCCTTCAGCGCGAAAAGGGTCTCCTGCAGCTCGATCAACAGGAAATTCGACCGGCGGATCACCTCGTTCGCGTCGCTGTACCGTTGCATGCTGCGGTACAGCGTGAACAACAACACCAGCAGCAGCAGCACCGTGGAGACATAGATCGACTTCAGCAGCCGCTTCTCCGTCCATCCCTCCACCGGCCATGTTCCGTTACGGCCCGGCCCGGTGGATCGCTGTTCCGCGTTGCTCGCCACGTTCAGATCTCGATGCCGAAAGCCTTCAGCTTGTTGTACAAGGTCTTGCGATCGATGTTCAGCATCTCGGCGGTGCGTGACTTGTTGAACCCGTTGCGCTCAAGGGCCTTGAGGATGGCCTGTTTCTCCGCCGAATGGGAGATGCCCTTCAATCCATCGACCGTGCTGGTGGTGGACGTGGCACGCTCCGGAGAGGAGGGTGCCGGCACGGAGCCGCTGATCACCTCGGCGGGCAGGGCACTGAGCCCGATGCGCGGACCAGTGGTCAACAGCACGGCGCGTTTCACCACGTTGCCCAGTTCCCGAAGGTTACCCGGCCAACTATGCGCCCGAAGGCGGGCCTCCGCAGCCTCGTCGAACCCTTCCACGGAACGGCCCAACTGGGCATTCGCGCGGACCAGGAAATGGTTGGCGAAGACCGTGATGTCCTCTGGCCGGTCACGCAAAGGGAGAAGAGCGATGCTGAACTCGTTGATGCGGTGCAACAGGTCCTCCCGGAACCGGCCCTCGGCCACAGCCACTCTCAGGTCCTCATTGGTGGCCGCCAGGATACGTACATCCACTTGGATGTCCTTGTCGTCGCCGATACGCTTGATCCTGCGCTCTTGGAGCACACGCAACAGCTTCACCTGGTTCTCATAGGTGAGGTTGCCGATCTCATCCAGGAAGAGCGTTCCACCCTGCGCCTGCTCGAAACTGCCGCGCTTGTCCGCGATGGCCCCGGTGAAGGCGCCTTTCACGTGTCCGAAAAGCTCGCTTCCCGCAAGGTCCTTCGGAAGGGCACCGCAATCCACTGCGATCAACGGCTTGGCCGATCGGCGGCTCTTGTTGTGTATCTCCTTGGCCACGAACTCCTTCCCTGTTCCGGTCTCCCCGGTGATGAGCACGGTCATGTCCGTGGGGGCCACCAGATCGATGTGGTCGGCCATGTTGTTGGCATGGGCACCCTTTCCTTTCACATATTCGGAAGAACCGCCGCTTGCACCGATCTTCTTTCCGGCCGTGGGCGGGGCATCCTCGGAGCTCACCGTTCGAGTGGCCAGCGCCTCCTTGATCCGCATCAGGATCTCGTCCGGATAAAGCGGCTTGCCCACGTAATCGAAGGCTCCCTTCCGCATGAGTTCCACAGCGGTGCGTACATCCGAATATCCCGTGATGATGATGACCGCGGTGTCGCGCGAAATGCTCTTCACGAACTGCAGCATCTCGGCGCTGTCCGTGTCCGGCAGCCGGTGGTCGCAGAGCACCAGGTCGAACGTGGTCGTCCGTAGGATCTCCTTGGCGCTGGAGCCCCGGTTGGCCACCTCCACGGCGTACCCCTGCTTGGTAAGAAAACGGGAGAGCAACGTGCAGATGTCCGCATCATCATCGATGACGAGCAGTCTTTCTTGGGCCATGGGAGTATGGGTGTGGCGGTTCATTGTTTCACGAAATGGAGGCCGAGCTGTTCCAGCCCCCCCAGGATGCTCGTACGGTCGAAGGGTTTGGCGATGAAGAGGTCGGCCCCCCGAGCCGTGGCGTTCAATCGTTCGTTGTCCACGGCACTGATGGCGATCACCCGGGCTTCCGGTTGGGTGTTCCGGATCTCCGGGATCAGGTCGTAACCCAGTCCGTCGGGCAAGTGGATGTCCACGAAAACCGCATCGAAATGCCGGTCCCGCAAGGCGCTACGGCCTTGGGCCACGCTGTGGGCTTCCGTGCATAGTGCACCCGTGCGGCGAAGTACGTTGGACAGGAGGAAGCAGATCTCCTTTTCATCATCGATCAGCAGTACATGGTGCATGGGGCGTTCCGATACGTCTGTGGTGGTGTACATCGAACGTTCCCGGACAATGTAGCACTTGGTGCTCAACGGTTCCTGCACGAACGATACCAACCTTGCTCCCCTCCCCATTCCGCGCCATTCCCGGGGTGTGAGCGTATCCGAACCTTCAAGCAGCACCAGCAACAGTCGGGTTCGCTCCACACGATCGGGGCGCAAATTCCCCACTTCGTTGAAGCGCCAAGACCGATGTGGGAAGATCATCTTTGCGTCCTTGACCCCGATCCACATGCGCGTGCTCCTGCTTCACCTCCTGATCGCCACCAGCATCTTGGGCCAAGCCCAGACCTTCACCCTGACCAGCTCCGATGTTGGAGGACAGGCCACGACCCAACAGGTGTTCAATGGCATGGGGTGCACCGGCCAGAACCTGAGCCCTCAGCTGAGTTGGACCCACGCACCGGCCGGTACCAAGAGTTTCGCCGTTACGATGTACGACCCGGACGCTCCTACGGGAAGCGGCTTTTGGCATTGGGTGGTCTTCGACCTGCCGCCGACCACCACGAGCCTTCCCACAGGAGCCGGTAGCCCCAAAGGGATGCTTCCCGCCGGAGCCGTACAAGGGATCACGGATTTCGGTGCTCCGGGCTACGGTGGCCCCTGCCCGCCTCCCGGTCATGGAGCCCATCGGTATGTGGTCACCGTGTTCGCCTTGAAGACGGACAAGCTGGGCCTCGACGAGAAGGCCAGCCCCGCCTACGTTGGCTTCAATCTGCACGCACAGACCTTGGCCAAGGCCAGTATCCTGTTCTATTACGAACGTTGATCCACGTGGAACACTTGGCCAGGAAGTCCATGGGATCAGGCTCAGAGCAGGACTGATCGCGTTAAGGATGGTGGGCCGTTGTTGATCGATCCAGCCCGAGTTCACCAGTTTTGCAGACCTAGTGGCGGAGGCTGGGATCAGCCGTTCACTTCGTGTCCGGCTCGAAATCGAGCATGATCGAGTTCATGCAGAAGCGCTTGCCGGTGGGGGGCGGACCATCATCGAAGATGTGCCCCAAATGACCTTCGCAACGTCCGCAGAGCACTTCCGTTCGCACCATTCCATAGCTGCGGTCCTCTTCATAGCGAACGCTGTTGGGTCGCAAGGCCTCGTAGAAACTGGGCCACCCACAGCTGCTTCCGAACTTGCTGTCGGAGCGGAACAGAGCATTGCCGCACGCCGCGCAGTAGTACGAACCGAGCCCCTCGAAATCCCAGTACTTCCCCGTGAAGGCACGCTCGGTTCCCTTCTTCCGGGCGATCAGGAAGACACTGTCCGGCAACACCTTCTTCCACTCCTCCTCCGAAAGGTGGAGCGGCGTGGTATCGGTGCGCGAATAATAAGGGTTCGACATGGCCGAGCGTTGCTGTTGAGGTTGTTCCATAACGGGCGGTGCCGGCGTATTCCGACAAGCCAAAGCGGCTACAAAGATGATGGCGAAGCGCATGGAGATCCGGTTTGAGGGAACAAGAACAGCGCCATATACGCAAACGCCAATCGCTTCGGACCACCCATCTGGAGCAACCGAAGATCGAGCGACCTGCTGCGGATCTACCTTTGCCGCCTTCCCGGAACAGCACTTGGGCGCAAAGGTGCTCAACCCGCTGAAGATCAAACCCGAACCAACGAAGTTCCACGTGGAACAGCACCATGCAGGACTATGATGTGATCG
>DASWWQ010000147.1:0-5629 GCA_036405935.1 Flavobacteriales bacterium | reverse complement strand
TGGCACCTGATGATGCGCCCCACGAAGGGACCACTAGGTCCATATGTCCATCACCATTAAGGTCCGAGCAAACGACCTCTTTGAAATAGGTGCCATCAGTTATCACATCATGTGCGACGGTGAACGACATGTCCACATTCTCATACCAGGACAGTTGGGAGTCGCTGAGGAGGTCATTGATGACGGCGATATCAAGGTCGCCATCGCCATCCAGGTCGCCGATGGCCGCATGCGTGGGATACTCGATTGTGTTCAAAAGAACGGTTTCGATGAAGTTGCCGGAGCCATCATTCTGCAGCCATGTCATCTGATCCTCATATCCGTACAGCGCGAGTATGTCCATATCACCGTCCGCATCGATATCGCTGCAACCGACCCATTCGATGCGTTCCGCATCCGGGGCAACCGGGATCGGCGCGCTGAAGTTGCCATTGCCATCATTGCGCATCCAGCCTACCTCGTCATCCTCCAAGGAGCCATAGATGATATCGGTCCATCCGTCGCCATTGAGATCGGCATGGTCCAGGGATGTCGTTTCCGGCTCCGTTGCAATTACCTGCTTTTCCCCGAAAAGCCCACCGCCGAGATTGGAATAATGGAAGATGCCGAAGTACGAACCCACCACGAGGTCAATATCGCCGTCGAGGTCGCTATCGAAGGAGATCACGGTCCGGATGTTCACCTCGGTCGCGATCCGATGCTGTGCTTCGAACCCATCCGGACCGAGGTTCCTGAAAAGGAGCAATTGCCCATCGGTCCTTGACACGGAGATGATGTCCTCATCGTCGTCATTGTCAATGTCCGATGCGATGACATCACAAGCACCCAAGGCCCATTCCGTAACAGGCCTTATGTCGGACAGATTGCCCATCCCATTGTTGATGGCGACGGTGACCGTGCCTGCGGGGGAAAGAAGATCGGGATCGAGGTCACCGTCCAAATCCCCCAAGCTCAGATACTCGCTTGTTATGGTACCGGATTCCGTGAAGGGTATGTCGGACAGCCAGAGTGAACCGAAGAAGCCATCTGGTCCGTCATTGCGGAACCAAGAGGCATTGCTACTCTTGATTAGTACCACATCCATGTCCCCATCCATGTCCATGTCCATCGACAGCAACTTTCTCGGGGTCGACATGATGACGGAGAAAAGAACATGTCGTGGACCGAAGGTCCCACCACCTTGGTTGTCATAGGCGGACAACTCGCCAAGATCGCCGGAAGCAACGATGATATCCTGATCCCCATCCCCATCGATATCGGCGCAACCTACCGCGGCATTGTCAGGGTACTCGTTCTGGTCGGGTGGCGATATCGCATCCGTACCGATGATGGCGCAGGGGGTCAGGCTGCCGTTCTCACTCCGAAGCCAGGAGATGGTATGGTCGACGTTTGAGGTGCAGATCAGGTCCGTATGACCCTCATTGTCCAGATCGCCGGTGGTCAGTTCCGGGCGCGCCGTGAACGGTATCGGGATGAGTTCGGCCTCCCCAAGAACACCCGTACCGTTATTCCTGAAGCAAGCCACGGATCCCACTGCGCCGATCCCCGCCACATCCAGGTCGCCATCACCTTCAAGGTCGAGCACCACCATCGGCCTCAGTGATTGGTCATGTTCGCAGATACTGAGCGGGGCCTCGAAATTCCCTGCGCCATCGTTCCTCCTCAGAATGACGAAAGGCACCCCGACATTGAACAGGGACTCGGACGTAAGGATGTCCAAGTCTCCATCACCGTCCATGTCCGCAAGGATCAGGACACGTACGGCATTGGCCCGCTCTTGGTCGATGATGAACGATGTATCGAACCCAGCCGCACCATCATTCGCGAACCAGTGTATTTCCCCACCGCTGGTGGTGACCACTGCGTCGAGATCCCCATCACCATCGAGATCCCCCAGCTCAGTGAGGCTGGGGGCGAGTAAATAAGGTCGCAATAACAACTGAGGTTCCCCGAACTGACCCGAAACGGCCGTCATGAGAAGGAAAAAAAGAGGAATTGATACGGGCCGGAGCATGGTGGTGTATGGTAGGTCGGCAAAGTACGGAGTTGATCATGTTCCGGCCGCACTGGTCCAGTGATACGGGTAGGTGGGCAATGGTGGATGACCTGCACTGGGCCGGTCTTCACGGATCATCATCCGGTCCGGCGTTAACATCTGTCAAGAGCGGAGAGCTTGGAAAGGTCTCTGTTGATCTTGCAGAGCACCGTTGATCATGCGACGTGCCACCCTCTTCACCTTCGCTCCGTTGCTGATTGGTTGCATGTCGGAACCCCACTCTCCTTGTACTCCACCGGCGGTTGATGGATCGGGCCAACTCCGCATCGTCGCATCCGTTGATACCTCCGATACTCTGGACCGTCAAGCGGTCGCCTGCCTGCGCGGGTTCCTCCAGCGGAAGTTGGATCCGGATGCCGTGAACGACCATTGGTCCGCAAGCGATACCGAACGTTTCGGTGCCCTCTATCCCGAGGTCCTGTATGCCGAGTACGACAGCGTGGGCGATCCGCGCTACGCTCCGACCTTGCTCGCGATCCTGCCATCCGGGCGCGAGGAGGGAAGGATCCTGCGGGTCACGTGGACCGACCGGCGCACGGATCCCGCAAAGACTTCACCCCGTTGCACATTCGACTTCGTGGCCGAACGGACCGAGGAAGGAATGCGCCTTTCACGACCACTGGCTGTCCATACCCGGACCTGGGAACGGCGAACGGTGGGCACGATCACGTACATCATCTCCCCTGAACATCGCTTCAGTGAGGAGCAGGCCTTGGAGCAGCAGGAGGTGATCGGCAAGCTCTCGCGTTTCTTCGGCGTGGCTCCTTTCCCGATCACCTACTACTCATTCAGTGGTCCGGCCGATCTTTACCGGGCCCGGGGTTTCATCCATCACCCGCTGATGTGGACGATCCCTTCGGGCGGTCTGGTGGATGAACGCGGCAACGTCTACTCCGGCAACGACAAGGACATCTACACGCACGAGGTCGTGCATCTGTTCTCCCATCGCCGCACGAAGGAACCTCCTCCGTTGCTGGAGGAAGGGCTGGCCACGTTGCTCGGCGGCAGCGTGGAGCACGACTATGCTTGGCATCGGGCCAACCTGCAGCGCTATCTCGCCTCGGATCCCGGCATCGATCTGCGATCGCGCTGCAATACCTATGTCACCGATTACATCGCGGAGGAAACGTCCGTACCGTATGTGATCGGTGCAGTGCTCTGCGAGCGGATCCTCCGGACGGGCGGGAAGGAAGAGCTTCTGGCCGTGATGGCAGCGGGTCCCGATCCCTGGCCGGCCTTGGCGCGACACGGCATCACCCCGGAGAACCTCACCACGGAGGTGCGGAAGGAACTGGCCTTTCCTCCGTTGCGTACGCCTTGGTGATCAGGGAAGAGGTTTCGCGAAACAGACGCTGCTCTCCACTTCCGCATATTGCCCATAGTTCGGGATGATGCGGTAGCCGCTCTTCGTGTAGAGTCCGATCGCCTCGGGTTGTTTTTCACCCGTCTCCAGCACGCAGCGTTTGTATCCGAGGCTTGCGGCCCAACGTTCGAGTTCGCGAAGTATCGTTGAGGCGATGCCTTTCTTGCGATGCACCGGCGGAACATACATGCGCTTGATCTCCACCGCATCGTCCGCATAGGGCTTGAAGGCTCCGCAGCCGACGGCTTCCCCGTTCGCCCGCACGACGACCACATGCCGGATGTCCAACAACCGGTTGAACTGCGCGAAGAAGGCATGGTCATCGCCATCCCGGATCGCGAGATCCTTGTCCAACTCGGCCACCAAGGCCCGGAAGCCGGGGTCGGTAGCATCGGTACGGACCACTTGCAAGGGTTGGGACCGGTCGCTCATGACCGCGAAAATACCCGACGATGGAACGGCTTACGTGCTCCCCCGTGCAACGGATCGGTCGGCGATCCTGCCCGGGGTTCAGGGCGTTCGCTGCAGCAAGGTGTTCGTCGGAACGTTGCCACCGATGTTCAACAGGATCGGATCCCGATCGTTGGCCGCGCCGGTGTAGCGCACCACACCATCGAGGTTCACATCCTCCTGCCGGTACCCCGTGACCGTATGCGTTGGTACGGTACCGCCGATGGCCATCAGGATGGGATCGCGATCGTTGTTCGCGCCGGTGTATCGGACCGAACCATCGGGGTCCACATTGCCACTCCACAGCGCGCGCCGGCCATTGGGCCGGGGTGCTTGGGCCTGCTGACCGAACGTGGGTGTGGAGGCCAATGAAAGATCGAAGCCGGTCTCGTTCCGGTCCAATCGGATCGGCTCCTTCGAATAGGCGGCCAAGTGGTTGCGGTGCCGTACCCCGATGTAGTACGATCCCTCCGGCACGGTGAACTGGACGCGCGCTCGGCCTTGGTTGTCCACGATGTCCCCATCGCGCTCCAGCAGTGCGCTGCGCGTGGCGATCACCTGGGTCGGCGTCGAGGAACTCCGAAGCTCCAGCAGCACCCAGTCCACCACGGCGTTCTTGCCGGTGATCGCCAGGCGTTCAGGAGCGACCGTTTCGCCGCCTCCACCGCCCGCATGCGTGAAGCCCAGGGCGGTGAAGGGTTCCGTCAGCGGCACAAAGCCCGAGGTGCGGAGGTCATTCCGCATCAAGGCGTTGTCCGGACCGGAGGCGCCTTGTAGCAAGGCACGGGCACGCACGCTCGGCAGGCAGTTCTGCCAACGAGCGAGTGCACTGCCGGGGACCACGTTCCGCGTGTTGTCCGTCGGTGTCCGCCAGTACAGGGCGAAATGGTCGGCACCGGTGAGGTCCTTGTGCAGCAGTTCCACATAGTAGTAGGTGCCGGCTTCCAGATGCACGGTGTCGCTGTTCTGCACGGCGTACTTGTCGAACTCGGTCTGGCCGGTGGAACCGGTGACGCTGCAGATCACCTTCTTGTAACGCGGGTCGGCGTTCGGGCTCAGGTACACCACCGAGGCATCGTCGCTCGTGACGGTGAACAGGTAGGGTCCGCTCACGGGTGCCACGATGTAGCCGCGCACCCGCGTACCGAAGCTGCCACCGGCGAAGTTGATCGGACCTTGGAAGGAGGTGATGATCGATGATCCGTTGTACGCGTTCGGGAAGGCCGGATTGTTGATGAGGTCCAGGATGGTGGCACCGCCGATCCCGAGATAGTATTCGCGCAGCAGACCACCGGCGGCCCCCACGCATTGGGGCGGGTCCGAGGTGATCACGCTGATGACCTTCGAGGTGCTTCCGGTGAGCCCGTCATCATCGGTCACCGTCAGCGTGACCACATGGTCCCCCGCTTCGTTGAAGACCTTGGTGGGGTCGGCGCTGGTGCTCGTGCTGCCGTCACTGAAGTCCCAGAAGTACGAGACGATCGTGCCGGGATCATAGGAACCGCTGCCGATGAATGACACCGTCAACGGACCTGGGCCGGCGGTGGTGTTGGTCTGGATCACCGCCGTTGGTGCGATGGCATGGCAGCGGGGGAGCAGGGTGTGCGTAACGCTCGTGCTCAGGCCTGCCGCGTCGGTCACGGTGAGGGTGACGTCGTAGGAATAGGTGTCCTCATGACAGCCTTCGCCGTTCACCACCGTGGTGCCGGTGGCGTTGGTCATGGCCGGGCCGGGATGCACATGCGTGTTGTGGTGGAGCG
>DASWWQ010000146.1:0-34351 GCA_036405935.1 Flavobacteriales bacterium | reverse complement strand
CGTTGGAGGAGGGTTGCATGTTGATGCCCATGATCGTGCAGTGCTCGAAAGCGAAACCGTTGAAGGTCTGTGCCATGGCCTCGTACACCAGGCAGTTGCGGAAGGTGGCCATGTGCGGGGAGTAGAACGCGTAGATGCGCGTGATCACGCATTGTTCGAAGGTGGTGGTGGAACCCGATGCACCGCCACCGCTGAGCGGCTGGGCGAAACGGCAACGCTGGAAGAGCATGTTCTGCACGTCCTGCCCGTCGAGCAGGGCATCCCCGTAGCGCATCTGCGAAACGAAGTCCACACCGGTCACCGTGCAGTTCGCAGCGGGGCTCATGAAGCGCACCTCGAAACCGGTGATGCGGGTGGGCAGGGTGAGCGCGGCGCTGTCGGGATGGATGCCCGCGCCGACGATGTGCACCTCGTGATCGATGAAGATGGTCTCGCTCAGCACAAAGTCGCCTCCGCTCATGTAGATGATGTCCGAGGCGGTGGCCGCTTCCACGGCGGCCGGAAAGGAGTTGAACACCTGGGGTGCACCGCTGCCCTGCACGATGATCGTGGGCGTTTGCGCGATGGCCGACAGCGCGAGGCCACCGGAGAGCAGGAGAGCGTAGGAACGGGTCATGATGGGGTCATTGGTTGTGCGGACAAAGCTCGAAGCGCCATCAACCGCCGACAATCCCGAGATGTCGCTAGGTGGTGCACACAGCTTGTGCCTGCGCCGGGTGCGCGCACCGCCTGAACGAACAAGCCCCGGCGCTGGGCCGGGGCTTGTCATTCCGCTCATGCAGGAGTTCCTGCGATCGTCCGAGGGCTTACATCATTCCGCCCATGCCGCCCATGTCGGGGTGGCCATGTCCGCCTCCGGCGGCCTTCTCCTCCTTCTCGTCGCTGATCACGCACTCGGTGGTGAGCAGCATGCTGGCGATGGAAGCGGCGTTCTCCAGGGCGACGCGCGTCACCTTCGTGGGGTCGATGACACCAGCGGCGAGCAGGTTCTCGTACACCTCGGTGCGGGCGTTGAAGCCGAAGTCGGCCTTGCCTTCGCGCACCTTCTGTACGATGATGCTGCCTTCCAGTCCGGCGTTGGCCACGATCTGGCGCAGGGGCTCCTCGATCGCGCGGCGCACGATGGCGATACCCGTGGTCTCATCGGCGTTGCTGCCTTCGAGCTTCTCCAGCACCTGCTGCGCGCGGATGTAGGCGATGCCACCTCCGGGCACGATGCCTTCCTCCACTGCGGCGCGGGTGGCGTGCAACGCGTCGTCCACACGGTCCTTCTTCTCCTTCATCTCCACCTCGGTGGCGGCACCGATGTACAGCACGGCCACACCGCCGGCGAGCTTCGCCAGACGCTCCTGCAGCTTCTCCTTGTCGTAGTCGCTGGTGGTGGTCTCGATCTGTGCTTTGATCTGGTTCACACGGGCGAGGATGTCCTCCTTCTTGCCCGCGCCGTTCACGATCGTGGTGTTGTCCTTGTCGATGCTGATCTTCTCGGCCTTGCCCAGGAAGGTCAGGTCGGCGTTCTCCAGCTTGAAGCCACGCTCCTCGCTGATCACCGTTCCACCCGTGAGGATGGCGATGTCCTCCAGCATGGCCTTGCGGCGATCGCCGAAGCCCGGAGCCTTCACGGCGGCCACTTTCAGGGCGCCACGGATCTTGTTCACCACCAGGGTGGCCAAGGCTTCACCGTCCACGTCCTCGCTGATGATCAGGAGGGGCTTGCCGGTCTGCGCGCTCTTCTCCAGGATGGGGAGGAGCTCCTTCATGCTGCTGATCTTCTTGTCGTAGATCAGGATGTAGGCGTTCTCCAGCTCGGCCTCCATCTTGTCCGGGTTGGTCACGAAGTAGGGGCTGAGGTAGCCACGGTCGAACTGCATGCCTTCCACCACTTCCACGGTGGTGTCGGTGCCCTTCGCTTCCTCCACGGTGATCACTCCTTCCTTCTTCACCTTGGCCATGGCCTCGGCGATCAGGGTACCGATGGTCTCATCGTTGTTGGCGCTGATCGAAGCCACCTGCTTGATCTTGGCGTTGTCGTCGCCCACGGCCTTGCTCATCTTCTTGAGCTCGGCCACCACGGCGGTCACGGCCTTGTCGATGCCGCGCTTGAGGTCCATGGGGTTGGCTCCGGCGGCCACGTTCTTCAGGCCGGCGGTAACGATGGCCTGGGCCAGTACCGTGGCGGTGGTGGTGCCGTCACCGGCGATG
This sequence comes from Flavobacteriales bacterium, assembly GCA_036405935.1. Lineage (GTDB taxonomy): Bacteria > Bacteroidota > Bacteroidia > Flavobacteriales_F > PHOS-HE28 > PHOS-HE28. The sequence continues at coordinate 32,149 of DASWWQ010000146.1, read as the reverse complement.
TCGGCGGTCTTGCTGGCCACCTCCTTCAGCATCTGGGCACCCATGTTCTCCACGGCGTCCTTCAGCTCGATCTCCTTGGCCACGGTAACGCCGTCCTTCGTCACCGAAGGCGCACCGAATTTCTTGTCGATGATCACGTTGCGGCCTTTGGGACCGAGGGTCACCTTCACGGCGTTCGCGAGGTGGTCGACCCCACGTTTCAAGCGGTCGCGGGCGTCGATGTCGAATTGGATGTTCTTGGCTGCCATTGCAGTTGGATTTGGGGAATGGAAAAGGGCCGATCGGTCGGCCCTGGAGGTCTTTAGTTGAGGACGGCGTAGATGTCGCTTTCGCGCATGATCATGTAGTCCTTCCCTTCGAGGGTGAGCTCGGTGCCGCTGTACTTGCCGTACAACACCTCGTCGCCCACCTTCACGCTCAGGGGGGTCACTTTGCCATCATCGGCCACACGACCCGTACCTACCGCGATGATCTTTCCGCGTTGGGGTTTCTCCTTTGCGGTGTCGGGGATGTACAGGCCACCCTTGGTGGTCTCTTCTGCGGCTGCGGCTTCAACGAGCACGCGGTCGGCCAGGGGCTTCACGTTCGCCATGGTTGTGATTGTAGGGATTATGGTCTTTAAGACGGAACCGCCCCTGTCAAGGCGGGTGCCAAGACAGGGGCGGCTGTCAAGTTTTCGGGAAGTGCCAAAAGCCTGTCATCCCCTGCCACTTATCAACTGACAGGGTGACGTTGCTAAGCTCACTGGGGCGAGCCTACGCCACTGTCCGCAGGGGGCAGGGCACCGTCGGCATTCGGGGTGGTGGCCTCGATCGGGGCGTCCAGCTCGTCGGTGCTACCGGCCACGCTGTTGCCTTGCATCGAAGCGCTGAACAGGCAGAGCACGATCAATACGGTGGCCAGTGTCCAGGTTCCTTTTTCGAGGAAATCGGCCGTGCGCTGTACGCCGCCGATCTGCTGGGCACCGGTGAAACCGGCCGCCAAGCCACCGCCTTTGGGGTTCTGGGCCAGCACGAAAAGGGCCAGCAGGGCCGAAACGATGATGATGAGGATGGAGATGACGACCATGTCTTAAGCGCCGAAGCCCGGCGAAGGCGTTGCTACTTGCTCATTTTGGCCTCAACGGCCTTGGAAAGGGCTGCGAAGTAAGTGCTTTTGTCCGGATGCTTCAATGCCAAGCGCTGATAGGCCGCCAAGGCCTTGGTATAGTTGCCCTGCGCCTCGTACACCTTGGCCAAGGTCTCGCTCACGAGGTCGGAATGGTCCTCCAAGCTCCGTTTGGCCGCCAGTTGCGGGGTGTAGAACTCGGCCTTTTTCGCCGGGGCCGTCTGCACCGATTGTTGGATGAAGCGCTCGATCAGGGACTTGGTGTCGCTGGGGGAAGCAACTGGAGCTGCGCCCGGGGCCATGTCACCTTGGGCCCGCGGAGGGGGAGCGGGGTGGGTTGCAACCGGCGCAGGCACGGTCGGAAGTACGAGCGTCACGACAGGGGGAGGGGTGGCCGCATTCTCGACAGCGCCTTCTTCCGGCACCTGCAGCCAATCCGTGAAACGCATGCGTTCGCGACGTACCGGGGCGGGCTTTGAAGCCGGCTTGGACGGTGTGGGCGGTGCCGACACAGGGACGGCTTCCGGAACGGCCGGCGGAAGGGGTGCATGCTCCAGCACCAAGGCATACCCGCCTGCCAAGGCCGCATTGCGGATCTGCTTGTCCAAGGGATCCTCTTCGGGAATGGCTTGGACCTCTTCCTCCTCCTCTTCAACGGGATCCACCACGTCGATCTCCGGAACTTGCTCTTCCTCCTCGGCGATGACCGGTTGAACCACTTCCGGAACGGCTTCTTCAACCTTCTCCTCGATGATCGGGGCCTCTTCCACGACAGCGGACGGTCGGACGAGCACTAGCTGAGCGGGGCTTTCCACTTCAAAGGGCGGCGGAGGGAGCACCGGAAGTCCCGGTTCTTCGGCAACGACAACAGAAGGAACGTCCTGCACGGAAAGTGATGCTGCGGGCGCTGACGCGGAAGGCAGAGGCTCGGGCGGTGCGACCGCCATACGGGCCGGCGCGGCTTCCTGCGTCTCCCTGTGCACCAGGTCGAAGAGAACGGCCCGCGACGGAAGGTGTGCGGCCGTGGTGCGGAGCTGCTCATCGAAGAGCACATCGCCGGTGGCATGATCCCCCACGGCCAACAACAGATGCGCACCACTGAACCAAGGATAACGCTCGGTCATCGCCTTCAGGTCGGCGATATCCTGACGCTGCACCGCCGAAGGGTCCTGCATCAGGTGGTTGAGCCGTTCGCGATCCATGTCGATCGGAGAATTAGAGGATCAGATGATCAGATGATGAGATGATTGCTTGGAATGGTCGGGGACGGACATCTTCTCATTATCCAATTCTCTGATCACCTCATTGGGGACATTACCAGTTTCCCAAGGTCCGGTCAAAGATATCCTGGGCCAGTTGCTTGCTGATGTCCTCCACGAGCGCGCTTTCGACCGTGCTGAGGTCCTGCGAGCTGGGGTAATCCGCGAAGCGCGTGGCCGTGAACTCGGCGTTCTTCTTGGGCTCCAAGGTGTTCGTGTACTGGATGCTCACGGAGATGGTCAAGCGGTTCAGGGCCGCGGTCTCGTTGGCCTGGATGGCCACGGGCTGCACATCGTAGCCGGTCACCGACCCGCCGTACTGCACATCGCCATCACGCTGCACCAGGTTCAACGGGGTCTGGGCCTGCAGGAGATCGCGCACCGTCTCCGTCAGCAGTTGTGCACTGGGCGGTGGACAGAGCGGCGCACGGGCGTCGAACAAGGCCACGCTCATGGTCTTCGCCTGACCTACATCACCGCCGCTGAAGGAATAGCCCACGCGGCAGCCGGGCAGCAGCAGGCAAACGAAGGCGAGGAGGGCGAACGGCTTCAATCGAGGTCGTATTCCTTGATCTTCCGGTACAACGTCCGCTCGCTGATGCCCAGTTCATGCGCGGCCCCTTTCCGTCTTCCGCGGTGCTTCACCAGCGCTTTCTGGATCAACTCCTTCTCCTTGTGCTCCAGGCTCAGGGATTCCTCCACCTCGGTGTGCTCCACGTCCTGGTCCTCATCCAGTTCCCCGGGCAGGTGGATGCTGACCGTACCGGGTCGTGCAGGCACCGGTTCGCCCAGCAGGATCTCCTCGCGGTACTTCGGTGGAACCACCAGCGGAGCGGACATGGGCTGGCCTTGACCGAGCGCCTGCACCTGTTCCTTCAGCTTGTTGAGGTCGCTCTTCATGTCGTAGAGGAACTTGAAGATGAGCTCGCGTTCGTTGATGCTTTCCGTGGAGCCGCCGCCGGTGCCGCCGGCCAAGGCGGGCAGCAGGTTGGCGCCTTCATCGGGCAGGTAGCGGCGTACCGTGTCCGCATCGATCTCGCGCTTCTGTTCGATCACGCTCATCTGCTCCACGATGTTGCGCAGCTGGCGCACGTTACCGGGCCAGCGGTAACCCACAAGCACCTGCTGGGCATCCGGGGTCAGGGAGATCTGCGGCATCTTGTAGCGGTCGGCACTGTCGCTCGCGAACTTCCGGAAGAGCAGGTGCACGTCCTCCTTGCGCTCGCGCAGCGAAGGCACTTGGATGGGCACCGTGTTCAGCCGGTAGTAGAGGTCTTCCCGGAAGGTGCCGCGCTGGATGGCCTGCAGCATCTTCACGTTGGTGGCGGCCACCACCCGCACGTTGGTCTTCTGCGCCTTGCTGCTGCCCACACGGATGAATTCGCCGGTCTCCAGTACCCGGAGCAGGCGCACCTGGGTCGTCAACGGCAGCTCACCCACCTCATCGAGGAAGATGGTGCCCCCGTTGGCCACTTCGAAGTAGCCTTTGCGGGCCTCGTGCGCGCCGGTGAAGGAGCCTTTCTCGTGTCCGAAGAGTTCGCTGTCGATGGTGCCTTCGGGGATGGCCCCGCAGTTCACCGCGATGTACGGTCCGTGCTTCCGCGCGCTGTATTCGTGGATGATCTTGGGCATCACCTCCTTGCCGCTCCCGCTTTCCCCCGTGATCAGTACCGAGAGATCGGTGTTGGCCACTTGGTAGGCGATCTCGATGGCGCGGTCCAGCAGCGGCGAGGAGCCGATGATGGAGAACCGCTGTTTGATCGTTTGGATGTTCATGCGTTCAGGGCATCTTGGGGCTGCCGCAGGGTAGACGTTCCGCGCGGCACGATCACTTCGATCGGTGTGGCGGCCAGCGACCCCGCCGTGGAACTGTCGATGCGCACCCGGATCAGGTCGCCGGGGTGGAGTTCGGTGATCGGTTCTGCGTCGTTCGATCCCCCATTCCCCCCGATGCGCCGTGGCACGATCACCACCGCGCTCTGCGAGTTCCGGCCGAACAGGTGGTCGGCGCTGCGTTTGCTCACGGCTTCCAGCAGCACCTCCTGCACCTGTCCGACATGACCGGCCATGCGCCGCGCCGAGGCGTTCTTCTGCGCTTCGATGATCTCGGCGAGCCGGCGTCCCTTCACATCCTCCGGAACATCGTCGGGATATTTCCGCGCGGCCAGGGTCTTGGGGCGCTCGCTGTACTTGAACATGAAGGCCATGTCGTACTCCACCTCCGCGATCAGCTGCAGGGTCAGTTGGTGGTCCTCTTCGGTCTCTCCGCAGTAGCCCGCGATGATGTCCGTGCTGATGGCGCAATCGGGCATGTGCCGACGGATGCCGGCCACACGCTCCAGGTACCATTCGCGGGAGTAGCCGCGGTTCATGCGTTTCAGCACCTCGCTGCTGCCGCTCTGCACGGGCAGATGGATGTACTTGCAGATGTTGTCGTACCGCGCCATCACCGCCAGCACCTTGTCGGTCATGTCCTTGGGGTGGCTGGTGCTGTAGCGGATCCGCAGGCCCGGACACGCAAGGGCCACCATCTCCAGCAGGTCGGCGAAATCGACCCGTAGCCCCGGAACCGCTCCACCCGAGAGGGGAATGGGGGATGAGGGGATGGGAGCTCCCTCTCCCCGGGAGAGGGGTTGGGGCGAGGTGTATTTGTAGCTGTCCACGTTCTGGCCCAGCAAGGTCACCTCCTTGTAGCCCTTCCGCATCAGGTCCACGCATTCGGACACGATGCTCTGCGCGTCGCGGCTGCGCTCCCGACCCCGGGTGAAGGGCACCACGCAGAAGGCGCACATGTTGTCGCACCCGCGCATGATGGTGACGAAGGCCGTGATGCCGTTGCTGTTCAGGCGCACCGGCTCGATCTCGCCGTAGGTCTCCTCCCGGCTCAGGAGCACGTTCACCGCCTTCTGGCCCGTGCCCACCTGGTCCAGCAGATCGGGCAGGGTGCGGTAGGCATCCGGCCCCACCACCAGGTCCACCACCTTCTTCTTCTCCAGCAGATCCTCGCGCATGCGTTCGGCCATGCAGCCCAGCACACCCACCTTCAGCCCCTTGTTGCGGGCCTTCAGGTTGTTCATCTCGTTGATGCGCTGCATCACCGTGTACTCGGCCTTCTCCCGGATGCTGCAGGTGTTCAGCAGCACCAGGTCGGCCTCCTCGGCGCTCTTCACCGCCGTGTAGCCGTCCTGCGCCAGGATGCTCGCGACGATCTCACTGTCGCTGAAGTTCATCTGGCAACCGTAGCTCTCGATGTATACCCGTTTGCTCACGCTCGTGCTGGAAAAGGGGCACGAAGTTACCCAACTGGACGCAGGGTGACAATGTGTCAGCGCCCGGTTGTGGTCGCCCGGCCCTTCACCTGCAGTACGTAGACCACGGTGCCGTAGAAGGTCCGGCGTTCGGCGGGGATGATGCCCGGACCCGGATAGCTGGCCGCCCGGCGGGTGAAGTAGATGAGGTCCAAGGCATTGTTCACCCCGGCCCGGAGCTCGAAGGGACCGAAGCCCTGTTTGGCACTGAGGTCGAACACCGCGTAGGCGGGGATCAGGCCGTTCACGGCGTTCGGGGTGAAGCGGGCGTTGGTGGCCTCGGTGAATTGCTCGCCGGTGTGGGCACCTTGTGCGGTGATCGAGGTGCGCTTCCGGCGGTAGGTGAGGCCTGCTCGTGCGGTGATCGCGGGCGCATATTCCACGAAGTTGCCTTCCACGGAAGCGTAGGGCGATCGGGTATAGCGGGCATCCAGGTAGCCCGTGCTGAGGAAGAGGATCAGGCCGGCGGCACGGTCCGTCCTGCGCAACGGACGCAGGAGGTCGCATTCGAGATAGAGGTCCACACCGAAGCTGCGACTCGCACCCACGTTGGTGGTGTATCGGATGATGTTGTAGTAGGTGTCGGCCCATTGCACCTGCCCGATCCGGTCCTCGTATCGGAGGAGGAAGCCGCTGACGTCCCAGTTCAACCAAGTGCCGATGCGTCCCTTCCATCCGATGTCCACATTGAAGCCGCGTTCGTCCTTGAGCTCGGGATCGATCCGCTGGTTCACGCGCGTCACCCGCATATCGGTGAACGTGATGCCGCGGTAGTTCTGCGAGAGGTTCGCGTAGATCTCTCCCCAAGGACCCAACAACCGGGAGATGCCGATGCCGGCCAGCAGGAACGAACGGTTGCTCCTGCGCTCTTCGTGGACCAGGCCGGGTAGCACGGTATTGCCCGATGTGCGCCGGTAATAGCCCGTTGCGCGGGTGTCGAGCAGCTCGAAGCGCAGACCGGGAACGATGCGCCACCGCCCACCGGGCAGGCCGATCACATCCTCCGCGAAAAGGGCCGTGTTCCTTCCCGGGAAGTCGTAGTCCGAGCCTTCGAGTGCGTCCGGTGTGTTGAAACGTAGGTCCGCATCATCCCCGCTACTGGCAAAGCCTTGCGCCTTGCGCGTATCGCCCGCATACAGTCGGGCACCCAGTAGCCAGATATGGCCGAAGGCACCGGTGCTGTCGCGCCGCAGGTAGCGCACCTCCGTGCCCATGTTCCGATAAGCGTCGTGGATCAGGTCACGGTAGGCGTCGGTGTCATCGAGGCGATTGATGTCCCCGATATATCCCAAGGCATCGCGGCTGCCGAGGAAGCCCCAGGCCCGCAGGTCCAGCTCGGACCTCGTGCTGAAGCGATGTTGTGCGGTCAGTGCGAGGATGTTCCAGTCCGTGGCGAACCAGTTGCGTGATCGGAGGGAGATGGACGGATCGTAGCGGAACTGCGCATCGCTGAGACCACCGGGCTGCTGCGCCAGGTATCGGGAAAGCGTGTATTCCACTCCGATCCGTGTGCGTTGGGAGATCCGGAAATTCAGGCCGGCAAAGGCGTGATGCAAGGTGTACGCACTGTTCGGGCGCCAACTTTCACCGCTCCGCCGCGCATAGCTCACCGTCCATTCGAGCCGCCGCTGCGTTCCGCTCAGCCGGTTGTAGGTGTCGACGAGCCCGTACGAGCCCATCGTGTTCACCGTGCGGATCTCCAGCGGGCCGCTGTACGCGGGCGCCATGCGGAAGTTGATCAATCCACCGAACTGCGGACCGTACTGCAGCGAGGCCGCGCCCCGGGTCACCTCGATGCGCTCCACCGCCTCCATCGGAGGGGTATAGTACGCCTCCGGATATCCGAGCGCATCGGCGCTGATGTCGTAGCCGTTCTGCCGCAGGTTGAAGTTGCTGCTGCGGTTCGGGTCGAGGCCACGGGCCCCCACCCCGAGCTGGATGCCGCCCGGGTCGCTCTCCTGGATGTTCAGCCCCGGCACCCGCGCATACACCTGCCGCGCCTGGTTCACCGCCTTGTTCGCGTCGATGGCGTCGAGCACCAGTACCTCGTTCTTCTTCGCCACATGGATCGCCGTGCCTTCCACCCCACGCAACCGGGTGGATCCATGCGTGCTGTCCGCAGCGATCACCTCCGCGGGCCTCAGCACCGTGGTGCTGTCGCGTTGGGCAAGAAGAAGCGCCGGCAGGAAGGAAGCGAGAAGAAGAAGGATGCTCTTCCACACGATCGAAGCACCTGCGCGAAGTCGATCATTCATCGTACACCCACTTCTTTTCCGCGAAGCCATCGTGCTCCCGCGCCAGGTCCACCGCCGGGTCGATGAACGGACGGCTGCCGTGGCCGTTCACGCTCACGTAGGCCTCCGCGTGCACTTCCGCATCCGGGATCCGATCGCGGAACTCATCACGCAGATGGTGTGCGAAACGCAGGATCAGATCGGGCTGCGTGCACATCTGCTTCCGCTGCAACTCGGTCAGGTACCGGGCATCGTCCACCGGGATCGTCCGGCCGGTCGCCGGATCCTTCACCGTGAAGAAGACGGCACCGGCCTTCTCCATCAGCATCACCCGCCACGAGAACCGATAGCCTTCTTCGTTGTAGAACAGCCTTCCCGGATACAGCAGGTAGCGGAAGGGGACCAGGAACTGCACCGCGAACCAGGCGATCAGTGCGGCCCGCGCCGCGGCGGGGATTCCCAGCGCTGCAGCGGAGGGCCGCTCCTTGTTCCAGCCCAGCTGCGTCCAGAGGCGCTCATGGACAGGTACGGGCACGAAGACCAAGGCCATCGCCATCATGATGAACGGGAACATGCCGATGCCGGGGAACAGCAGGGCCGTGAGCGCGTGGAAGACCACCACCACGGCGTAGGCGGCCACGGCCGTGCGGCGCGGGAAGAGGAAGAAGGCGATCAGCGTATCGAACAACATGGCCGCCCAGCTCGCGGCGAACGCGACCCCGGATCGCTGCAGCAACCCACCGATCACCGGCAGATCGGACCGCGCATGCAGCCAGATCCGCAAGGGCATGGCCTCCAGCAACCAATCCCCATTGATCTTGGCGATGCCCGCGAAGAAGTACACCAACGCCATCTGTAGTTGCACCATGCGCAACCACGCTGAAGGCACCTCCACCACGGGCCTCACCCGGCCGAAGCGGACATCCAATGAGAAGGCCCGGTGTGCGGGTACGAAGCACAGCAGCAACGCCACCAGGCTGATGAAGTAGTAGTGGTTGAGGTAGGTGGTGACATCGATGAGCTCCACGTACGTGAAGAGCAGGAAGAACAGCACCGTGGCCACGCGGTACAAGGCCCCCAGGGCGATCAGCACGGTGCACCCGATCATCAGCGCGAACACCGCGTGCATGCCCGTGCCGGCGAACGGCTTCACCCATTCGAAGCCCCAGTACGGGAAGTGGAAGCCGGGCTTCACGTACAGCTCGGTGATCCAGCCCTTCAGCGTGAAGCGCAACAGGCTCGCGCACATCAGCACGCCGAACACGATGCGCAGAGTGATCAGCGGTGCGATGCCGGTGCGGCCGGTGAAGATCCTCGCGAGCACGATGGATCAGTCGCCGTCGTTGTCGCTGAAGGTGACGATGACGCCCAGGTTGGAGGCCACGTCGATCTTGGTCAGCACCGTGAGCCGCTTCAGCGTGAGATACAACGCGTTCACTTCCGCCGGCTGCTGTTCCACCGCTTGGTCCAAGGGCAGCGTGATCGCCGCGCAGTTGGTGAGGGCCAGGTCCAGCTCGGACAACACCTTCGCCGCCAAGGGTTCGCCTTGGTAACGCGCATCGATCGCGTTGAGGTTGTCGTCCATGCCGAGCCCGTCACCGCTGGTGAACACGCGCTTCCACTGCGCGATGGCGATGCGGATGTTGGCCATCGATCGGCCGCTCGCCCGGTTCTCGGCCAGCATCGGCTGCGGGGTACCGCCCATCTCGATGCCCGACGGTGCCTGCACCTTGTCACGACGTGTTCTTTCGATGTTCTCGATCCAGGCGTTCACCATCAGGTTCAATGAGCCGTTGATGTCGCTCTGCGTGGCATTGTTGAAGGTGGCCGTGTGGTTGCCACCGGTCGGCTGCCACGCTTGGTGCACCACGTTGATGCGCGCCGCGATGTCCATGCTCAGCGAGCGCAGGTAGGTGCGACGGCGTTCGGCGTGGGCGCCGAGGATGAAGCCTTCGAGCACGCTCGGGTCGTTGTCGCCCGCACCGTACAGCAGGTATTCCGTGGCATGCAGCCCCTTGCGCGTCACCCCCGTACCGGCGATGTATTCCGCGTCCACCGGACCATTCCCGGAGATCTCGCTTTCGATCAGCGCGGTGTTGATGGGACTGTAGGCGATCCGTTGGTCCAGGTTCTCGGCGTACTGCGGGCCGAGGTGGAACATCTCGCAGGCCATCCAGGCGTCCATCATCGTGTTCCAAGCGGCGCGCGCGGCATCGAGGTTGGCCTGGTTGGCGCCGGTGGCGAACTGCTCCATGGCCTGTTGCAGCGCGATAGCGGCCGTATTGGCCTGTGCATAGGCCGGTACGATCACGTTCCGGGAGAGATCCTGCAGCAACGTGGCCCGATCGAAGTTCGACCCGGGTCCATCCTCGGGCTTCTCGTCCTTGCTGCACCCCGAAAGCGTGCAGGCGCTCAGCAGAATGGCGCCCAGGATGGCGAGCATCCAGATCTTGAGGTTCATCGGGTCAGAGGGAGTTCAGGAAGGTGATCAGGGCCTGTCGTTCGGCAGCGGTGAGTTGCAGGTAGCGCTGTTGGGCGGGAGCCGCTTCGCCCCCGTGCCAAAGCACCGCTTCGTTCAGGTCGCGGGCACGCCCATCATGCAGGTAGCGCGTATGCCCGCTGGCCGACTGGAACAGGCCGATGCCCCACAGCGGTGGCGTGCGCCATTCCTGCCCATCGGCCAGGAAATCGGGCCTCCCGTCGGCGAGGTCCGGACCCATGTCGTGCAACAGCAGGTCGGTATACGGACGGATGGTCTGGCCCGAAAGTGCGGGGCTCACATCGCTGCTGCCCGTGACGTATTTCGGACGGTGGCAATGGGCACAGCCGATGCGGTTGAAGATGGCCTTGCCTTCGAGTACCGTCGGGTCCTGGGCGTTGCGCCGTACCGGCACCGACAGCGTGGCGGCGTAGAAGGCCACCATCCCGAAGGTGTTCGGTTTCAGTTCGAAGGGATCCCCATCGCTGTTGCCGTTGAGCGCCGTGAGGCAGGCGGGTTGCGCCGGCGTGCAATGGTCCTGAGGGAAGAGCGACGAGGTGATCCCGATATCACCGTTGAAGGCCGAGGCGATCTGCTGGCGTACGGTGGGTTCGTTGGCCTTCCAGCCGAATCGGCCCAGTACGGTGGTGTTCTGTGCCACGTCATGCACCCGGTTCACCCGTCCGCTGATCCCATCCGCCGTGATGGTGGTGTTGGCCAGGATGTCCGCCTCGCGGATCGCCTGCAACAGCCCCATGCCGCTCATCTGCGGCGCCACGCGCGGGGAGGTCAACGCGTCGTCCAACGGGCCATAGGGATTGTCGTGGAAGGCGTAGACGGGTCGCATGAGTTCGTACGGCGTACCGTCCGCGAACGCGCCCGTGATCGACTCCGAGGTGATGCTGAACGAGCCCTCACCGGGAACACCGAGGATGCCGTGCGGCTGGAACTGCGCTCCATACACGGGGTGCGGCAGTGGTCCGCCATGTTCGTTCGTGCCCGGTACGCTCAACCGGAACAGGAAGCCGGTCACCGCCATCGGGTCCTGCGGCGGTTGCCCGCGTCCATCGCGCAGGTGGCAGCCCGAACAGCTCAGGGAGTTGAACAGGGGCCCCAGTCCATCGCGGCCTTCGGTGCTGGCCGGGGCGGTCACCCAGTTCTGGCGGAAGAACGAATTGCCCACCACGAAGCGCGAGTTCTCCTCGTCGCTGAGGTTGGCCGCGGCATGGTTGAAGGCGTTCTCGCCGAGGTCGCTGGTGGTGGTGGTGCCCCCGCCCAGTTCCTCGCCCGGTTCATACCCTTCGGGCATACCGCCCGCGCCATCCAACGAAGCATCCTTCCGGCAGCCCGGTACACAGGCGGCCAGAAGGACGATCGTAAGAACGGTGGAGATCACCGCGCAGGTGCTGCGCATGGGGGCGCGAACTTAATCCACGTCGGTGGTGATCGTCAGCCCCAGCGCGGATGCCGCTGCGGAAATGCGGTCACCGGCCGCCTTCAGGGCGACCACCGCATCGTTGACCGCACCACCGGGGTCGCCGCTCTGGATCTGTTGGTCGAAGGGGTTCGGGATGGCATAGGCCAGCACTTTCGCCCCCGTGATGGCCGTTTCCGCTTCCGTGGCGGTGGTGCCGTTCACCATCGTCACCACTTCCTTGATGCTCGTGCCCGAGATCGTGCTCCCATCGGTGCGCACGTAGCGGCCGAGGTAGACGTTCTCGATGCCCAGCGCATTCATGCGGATGTCCAGGTGCGTGTTGTCGCTGAAGCAGCTGTGCTCGTCCTCCTGGTCCTGGGTCAACATCGCCACTTCCATGCGCTCGCCGGCCAACTCCCCCTTGGACAAGGTTCCGATGCCCTGCAGGATCGCCGAAAGAGCGCTGTTGGCGCTGCCGCCGGTGAAGCTCGAGCGGTGGTTGCCCGCCACGCCCTCGGCCCATTCGTGCTCCAGTTCGCCGAGATGCTGCACGAGCAATGCGGCGCAGGCCTTCAGGAAGGCCCCCCGGCGCCCGGCGTTGGCAGCCGTGGTGTAGTCCGTCCATTCGCGTGCGCCCGGACCGCTGGTGCTCAGGTCCTGGCCCCACAACAGGAATTCGATGGCGTGGTAGCCGGTGCTGATGTTGGTCTCGCCGCCGGCCTCGTTCAGGCTCTCCAGCAGTCCACCGGTGATGTCGGCATAGGCGGGGTCGGTGCTGTTGATGAGGCCCGCCGTGGCATTGCCTTCGACGTAGTCCACATACGCCTCGTCCATGGGCCAGGCGTTCAGCAGTCCCTCGGGTCCGTCCTCGTCATCGATGGGGCCGTTGCCGAAACGGAAGGCCTCGGTCTGCCCGTAGGGTACGCGCGCTTCAAGCCAGGCCGCCCTGCAGGCCTGGAGCCCGGGTTCGCTGGGTGCCGCCACGAAGGCGTCGATCGCGGCCTTCAACTCCTCGGCCTTGGCCTCCGCATCGGCATAGTTGGCGTGCACGATGTTCGCGTAGTTCACCACGGCCGCGTGTTTGGCCGCTTCCAACGCGGGGTTGCCGCCGCCTCCGGTCGAAGGGTTGTCGTCATCGTCCTTCCTGCATCCGCAGGCGATCGCGGTCAAGGCCAGGCCGAAGAGGAGGAACGCGGAGGTGTGCTTCATGGAGAAAGGGCCCCTTTGGGCGGGGCCGCAAAAGAACCCCGGGTCCAGCACGCCCCCAATACCGTGATCGGGGTATTGGTGCCCGATGCGGTCGGCTTCGGGCCGGTTGCCCGCAAGTGGCTACTTCGAGCCCTCTTGCTCGCGCAGCACTTGGCCGTCCGGGGTGAAGAAGACCTCCATCTTCCGCTCGTCCTTCTCCACCTCCACCTTGTACAGCACCGCGTGCTGCGGCGTGGCATGTTGTTCCACGTCCTTCACCTTCCAGGAAGCATACTTGCCGGCCTTCAGGGCTCCGGTGATGGTCGGAGGCAGGGTGCTCTTCGGCACATCATGTTCGGTCCGCACCCAAGCCCCGTCCAAGGCATAGTGGGCTTCGTACTTCTCGTCCTTCAGCTTGAACTCGACCTTGTAGTGCTTGGTCTTCTTCTCCCATTCCTTCACCACGGCCCCCGGGTACTGCTGGGCGAAGTGGTCCTTGGCCGCTGCGGGAGGTTGATCGCCTTGGGCCCGGACGGCGGTGGCCGGGAGGAGAAAGGAAGCGTGGATCACCGCGCGAAGCAGCAGGGTCGGAAAGGAAGGCATGGCGCCAAGTTATCGGAGCGTTCTTCAAATGGGGCCAGGGCCTTACCGATGCCCGGTTGATTTTTTCCTTCCCCTAAGGGGAAGAGGCCGGGTGGACGGGAAGGTGTCCTTGGATTTTGGATGATGGACCTTTCTTTGCGCCTTCGTCGAACGGAATAGGAACCCATCAAGCGGATCTGGCATGGCCAAGAAGAACGTTGCAGGTGACCTGGTGATCGTGGAGTCACCGGCAAAGGCCAAGACCATCGAGAAATACCTCGGGGAAGGGTTCACCGTGCTGAGCAGCTACGGCCATGTGCGCGATCTGCCCGAGCGCGACCTGAGCGTGGATGTGGACAACGGCTTCGAGCCCACCTACATCATCCCGGACGACAAGAAGGACCGCCTGAAACAGCTCCAGAAAGAAGCGGACAAGGCGGCCACCGTATGGCTCGCGACCGATGAGGACCGCGAGGGGGAGGCCATCAGCTGGCACCTGAAGGAGGCCTTGGGACTGGCCGATTCCAAGGTGAAACGCATCACCTTCAACGAGATCACGAAGACGGCCGTGCTGAAGGCCATCGAGAACCCGCGCGAGATCGATATCCACCTGGTGGATGCGCAGCAGGCCCGTCGTGTGCTCGACCGGCTCGTGGGTTATGAGCTCAGTCCCGTGCTGTGGCGCAAGGTGAAGCCCAGCCTCAGCGCCGGCCGCGTGCAGAGCGTGGCGGTGCGCATCATCGTGGAGCGCGAACGCGAGATCCTCGACTTCAACAGCAGGAGCGCCTTCCGCGTCACGGCCGTCTTCACCACCGCGACCGGTGCATCCGTGAAGGCGGAGCTGCCCGGCCGTTTCGCTACGGAACCCGAGGCCATGGAATTCCTGCAGGGCTGCTTGGGTGCCGACTACATGGTGAACGCCGTGGAGAAGAAGCCCGGCAAACGCACGCCGGCAGCGCCGTTCACCACGAGCACCCTGCAACAGGAGGCCAGCCGCAAGCTGGGCTACGGCGTGGACCGGACGATGCGCATCGCCCAAGGCCTGTACGAGCAAGGGCACATCACCTACATGCGTACCGATTCGGTGAACCTCAGCGAGCAGGCCATTTCCGCCGCCGCTGCGCAGATCGGTAGCCAATACGGGGAGCGTTACAGCAAACCCCGCCGTTATACCAGCAAGAGCAAGGGCGCGCAGGAAGCGCACGAGGCCATCCGCCCGGCCGACATGATGGTGCGCAACGCGGGCGGTGACCGTGATGCCGAGCGGCTCTACGACCTGATCTGGAAACGCACCTTGGCCAGCCAGATGGCCGATGCCGAACTGGAGAAGACGGTGGTGGACATCGCCATCAGTACCCGCCCGGGTCAGCCCTTGAAAGCTTCCGGGGAAGTGATCCTCTTCGACGGTTTCCTCAAGGTGTACATGGAGGGCCGCGATGATGAGGACAGCGACGAGCAGGAGGGGCTGCTGCCCGACATGAAGCAGGGCGAGAAGCTGGGGCTGCGCGAGATGGTCGCCACGGAACGGTTCGATCGCCCCGCCCCGCGCTACACGGAGGCGAGCTTGGTGAAGAAGCTCGAGGAGCTGGGTATCGGACGCCCCAGCACCTACGCCGCCACCATCAGCACGGTACAGAAGAAGAACTACGTGGTGAAGGAGGACCGCGAAGGCACCAAGCGCAACTACCGCATCCTCACGCTGGCCGATGGGGCGATCAAGGACCTCACCGCCACCGAGACCGCCGGCGCCGAGAAGCAGAAGCTGTTCCCTACGGACATCGGCATGGTGGTGAACGACTTCCTGGTGGAGCACTTCCCGACGGTGGTCGACCTGAACTTCACCGCCAAGGTGGAGGAGGAGTTCGATGTGATCGCGGAGGGCAAGGAGAACTGGCGCGAGATGCTCCAGCGCTTCTACAAGCCGTTCCATGCCACCATCGGCACGGTGAGCGAGACGGCCGAACGGGCCACGGGTTCCCGCCTGCTGGGCGTTGATCCCGCCTCCGGCCGCAACATGTACGCCCGCATCGGCCGCTTCGGTCCCATGATCCAGGTGGGTGAGGTGGAGGATGAGGAGAAGCCCAAGTTCGCTTCGCTGCGCAAGGACCAGAGCATCGCCACCGTCACCTTCGAGCAGGCCCTCGACCTCTTCAAGCTGCCGCGTACGTTGGGGGAGAGCAACGGCGAAACCGTGATCGTGGGCGTGGGCCGTTTCGGTCCCTATGTGAAGTTCGGAAGCACCTACGCCAGCCTCACCCCGGACGATGATCCGTTGAGCATCGACCTGGCCCGGGCCATTGAACTGGTGGACCTGAAGAAGGCCGCCAGCGCCACCCGCGACCTCGGTGAGCACAAAGGGGAGATGCTCGTGGTGGGCCGGGGTCGTTTCGGGCCCTTCGTCCGTTACGGAAAGCTCTACGCCAACATCCCGAAGAGCGAGGACCCGGCCACGCTGACCTTCGAACGCGGGGTGGAACTGATGGAGGCCAAGCTGGCGGGTGTGGCCGCCAAGACCTTGCGCACCTATCCCGATTCGGAAGTGCAGATCATCGATGGCCGGTACGGTGCCTA
Organism: Flavobacteriales bacterium; assembly: GCA_036405935.1. Classification (GTDB taxonomy): domain Bacteria; phylum Bacteroidota; class Bacteroidia; order Flavobacteriales_F; family PHOS-HE28; genus PHOS-HE28. The sequence goes on along the minus strand of DASWWQ010000146.1, from coordinate 16,004 downwards.
CATCACCGATGGGAACAAGAACGCCAATGTGCCCAAGGGAAAGACCCCCGATGAGGTGACGCTGGAAGAGGCCATCGCCCTGTTGGCCGCTGCGCCCGAACGCAAGGGCGGAAAGCGGGGACGTGCCGCGAAGAGCGCTCCGGTGAAGACCGCTGCGAAGAAGGCCCCCGCCAAGAAAGCGGCGAAGAAGGCCGCGCCCAAGAAAGCGGCCCGCAAGAAGTCCTGATCGATCGTCAACAGCGCTCTGTGGGCACTTCGGCCCGACCGATGGTCCGGGGAACGGGTTGACCGGCACACCTTCGCCGGGTATCGCCCGCTCGGGCGATCCTGCGCATCATGGACCTGAGCATCTATTTCCAGCCGTCCGAACGTTTCGGCCAAAGCCGGCCGGAGTGGCTGGCCAATTCGCTCGGTGACAACACCGTTTTCCACACGAGGAACGGCATGCCCTCGCTGGAAGGGATGCAGGTGGCCATCTTCGGCCTGCTCGACGATCCCGGTCATGCCCGCCCCCGTGGATGCGTAAAAGCCCCGGATGCCGTTCGCGAACAGCTGTACCAGCTCTACCTCCCGGCCGGCAACATCAACCTTGTGGACCTCGGGGACCTTCATCCCGGCCACACCGCACAGGACACGCAGCACGCCTTGGCCGAGACCATCGCGGAACTGATCCGCATGGGCATCGTGCCGGTGTTCATCGGGGGGGGGCAAGGGCACACCTTCGCGCAATACCTGGCCTACGAGAAGCTGGAGCGCACGGCCAATCTGGTCTGCATCGATGGGCGCTTCGATCTGGGCGAACCCGGGCAGGGCCTGTCGGATACCAGCTACCTGAGCCATATCGTGCTGCGTAGGCCCAACTACCTCTTCAACTACAGCAACCTCGGCTTCCAGACCTATCTGGTGGACCAGCCCGGCATCGAGTTGATGGACAAGCTCTTCTTCGATGCCCACCGCCTCGGTGAACTGCGTGCCACCATGGCCGATGCCGAACCCGTGCTGCGCAATGCCGATACGGTGAGCGTGGACATGACCAGCGTGCGCCGTGCCGATGCACCCGGCACCACGCGCCCCGGGCCCAACGGATTCCATGGGGAGGAGATCTGCCAGTTGATGCGGTACGCCGGCGTCAGTGAGAAGATCACCTCGCTGGCCATCTACGAGATGGACCCCACCCGTGATCAGGATGAGGTGACCGCGCAGCTCGTGGCGCAGATGGTGTGGTGCTTCCTCGATGGTTTCCGTAGCCGTACCAACGATCTGCCTTGGCTCGACCGCAAGCGGTTCACCCGCTTCCGCGTCCCCATCAAAGGACATGACCAGGACCTGGTGTTCTACAAGAGCAGTGTGAGCGATCGCTGGTGGATGGATGTACCCTACAAGGCGGAACAGGAAGCGCGCTTCGAGCGGCACCACCTGGTGCCCTGCGCCTACAGCGACTACCAATCCGCCTGCCGGGAGGAAGTGCCGGACCGATGGTGGAGGACCTTCCAGAAGCTGGCTTGAACAGGGGGGCTGGGATCCCTATCGGATAAGGTTTGTTGAAAAAAAGCTTCGGGATCCTTTTTTGCTACTTTGGCGGCGGGATAGTTGTTCATCCCAAGGGGGGGTATTCTCTTGGGGTGGCTTCAAATCAACGAGAACACGCATGAGGGGAATACTTACCACAGTGGTCTGCTTGATGTTCGGTGGCGCATCGTTCGCCCAACAGGACCCGCAGTTCACACAGTACATGTTCGACCGTCTGTCGATCAACCCGGCCTACGCTGGCATCGGTGGTAACATCTGTGCCACCGCACTGTTGCGTCAACAGTGGAGCGGTTTCGACGGCGCACCGAAGACCGCCTTGGTCAACGTGCACGGCCCCATCAACAAGATCAACAGCGGTATCGGCCTTTCCGTGTACTTCGACAAGCTCGGCCAGCAGAACAACACCGCCGCCCGCCTCAGCTATGCCTACCACTTCCGTTTGAACGGCGGCACGAGCAAGTTGAGCCTCGGGGTGTATGCGGGACTGATCAACCGGACCTTGGGCAACGATTGGATCGCCGTTGATCCGGTGGCCGATGATGCCGCTATCCCCTCGAATGGCCGCAGTGCTTCCGGATTCGATCTCGGTGGTGGCATCTACTACCAAGGTCCCAAGGTCTGGGCGGGTCTTTCCAGCACCCAGCTCAATGAAGCGGACCTGGAGGATGTGAGCATCCAGAGCGCCCGCCACTACTATGCCCAAGCGGGCTTCGACTGGTGGATCGGGGGCGACAAGAAGTACACCCTCCAGCCGAGCGCCCTGGTGAAGAGCGACGGTACCTCCACCCAGTTCGATCTCAGTGCCCTGTTCCTCTACAACAACATGGTCTGGCTGGGGGCCAGCTATCGTACGGAGGACGCCATCGCCCCAATGATCGGTTACCAGATGCAGTTCCCCAAGAACAGCAGCATGCTGCGCATCGGCTACAGCTACGACGTCACCACTTCGGAACTCCGCAACTACAGCAGCGGAAGCCACGAGATCATGCTCTCCTACTGCTTCAGGATCGTGAAGCCGCCGGTATTGGAACTGTACAAGCATCCCCGTTTCCTCTGACGAGCGTAACAATTGGAACCAGATCGCCGTTCGATGTCTTGGCCGGAGCACCCGTTCACGCGGTTGCAACGCTCAAGGACCCTGCAAGGACCTGACAAGGAACGGCTTAACAGGAAGACCATGGAACTACGTCCCATCGTATATGTCGGCGCTATCGCGCTGCTGGCCAGCTGTGGCAGTGGAGGTGAGGGCCAGTTGGTTGGCGCCCAGAACCGTCCCTCCTGGTACCAGGTGGATCCCTACGGCATGAACTACATCCCGCTGGGAGCCTACACCATGGGCCCCAGCGACCAGGATGCCCCGTTCGCGCAGGTGGCCAAGTCCAAGACCGTCAGTGTCCAAGCATTCTATATGGACCAGACGGAGATCAGCAACAATGAATACCGCCAGTTCGTCCAGTACGTCACCGACTCGATCTCCAAGCGGATCCTGGGTGATGAGGACATCGGGGAGCATGTGCTCACCGAGGATGAGTTCGGCGAGGAGATCGATCCACCGGTGATCAACTGGAAGGAGCGCATCAACTACGAAGGTGAAGAGGAGCGTGAGGCGCTGACCGATATGTACCTCGGTGAAAGCGAACAGTTCTACCGTCGTCAGGAGATCGATACCCGGAAGCTCATGTTCGAGTACTACTGGATCGACCTCAAGGAGGCCGCCCGTAAGAGCGGGAAGGACCTTGATCTGAGCTACACCAACGTCAAGGGCCAGAACAACGCCATCCGCGGCCACAGCGATCGTAGCAAGTTCATCATCAAGGAGATCATCAACGTGTATCCGGACACCCTCACTTGGGTGCATGATTTCACCTACGCCTACAACGAGCCGATGACCAAGAACTACTTCTGGCATCCGGCGTACGACGACTATCCGTTGGTGGGTGTGACCTGGCAGCAGGCCAACGCCTTCAACGTGTGGCGCACGCAGAACATGATGAACGCATGGCTGGCCAGCAACGGCGAGCCCTTCATCAACGATTTCCGTCTCCCCACGGAGGCCGAATGGGAATACGCGTCGCGTGGTGGATTGGACCTTTCGCCCTTCCCATGGGGGGGACCCTACGTGCGGAACCGTCAGGGCTGCTTCCTGGCCAACTTCAAACCCTTGCATGGGAACTACACCGATGATGGTGGTTTCCATACCGTACCGGTGGACAGCTATTCGCCCAACGACTACGGACTGTACAACATGTCGGGCAACGTGGCCGAATGGACCAGCACCGCCTACGACGAGAGCGTGTACGACTTCGCACACGACATGAACCCGGAGTACACCTACGACGCAGTGGCCGGCGATCCGCCCGCACTGAAGCGCAAGGTGGTCCGTGGCGGATCCTTCAAGGATGTGGGGCTCTACCTGCAGACCGGGACCCGCTCGTTCGAGTACCAGGACACGGCCAAGTGCTACATCGGCTTCCGGTCGGTGATCACTTACCTCGGTCGTGGCAAGGCCGTCAGCAACGACGACCTCTAGACATCGGAACCCCGCTTTCGTTACGGAACCAGGACGAAGGCATTTCTCTCAAGACCCTTTCCCAGACCAACTCTTAAAAACGCAAGGAAGCAGCATGAAACCGGGCAGCAAGAAGTGGAAGAACTTCATGGCCAAGTTGTACGGATTGGGCGCAGCCGTCGTGATCGTCGGTGCCCTCTTCAAGATCCAGCACTGGCCGTTGGCGAGTTTCTTCCTGATCGTCGGTCTCTCCACGGAGGCCATCATCTTCATCTTCTCCGCCTTCGAACCCCCGCATGAGGATCCCGATTGGAGCTTGGTGTATCCCGAGTTGGCCACCGGCGAGCGTGCCGAGGGCGATGACTTCAAACGGGAGGACCAGCGTTCGATCACGGAGCAATTGGACGACATGCTCGAAAGCGCCAAGATCGAGCCCGAACTGATCGAGAGCCTCGGCAACGGCATGCGCTCGTTGAGCGATCAGGCCAAGCAGATGTCCGAGATCACCGGAGCCGCATCGGCCACGAACGAGTACGCCAACAGCCTGAAGGGAGCTTCGGAGCGTGTGAGCGCCTTGAGCGACAGCTACGAGAAGGCGAGCGAGAGCCTCGTGGGCCTCACGGCCAACGTGGACGCCGGCCGCAGCGCGGGCGAGAGCCTGAGCCGCATGAGCACCAACCTCAGCCAGCTCAACGAGATGTACGAGATGCAACTGCGCAGCAGCCGCGAGAAGCTCGAGGCCGCCAACCAGATGTTCGAGGGTGTGGGCGAACTGCTCACCAACCTCCGCGCCAGCGTGGACGACACCAAGCGCTACAAGGACAACATCTCCGAGCTCAGCACCAATCTGGCCAAGCTCAACACGGTGTACGGCAACATGTTGGCAGCGATGACCGTGCGTTGATCGCACCGCATCGTCAACCACAACGGAGTTAAACCCCAGCACATAAAATGGCAGGAGGTAATCTGTCCCCGAGGCAGAAAATGATCAACATGATGTACTTGGTGCTGACGGCGCTGCTTGCGCTGAACGTATCCAAGGAGATCCTGGACAGCTTCATCACCGTGAACAACGGTTTGGAGAACACCAAGGGTACGCTCGCCGAGAAGATGAGCTCCACCTATGAGCAGTTCGGCGCGCTGGCGAGCCAGAACCAGGAGAAGTACGGCGCTGCCTTCGCGAAGGCCCAGCAGGTGCAACGTGATGCTTCGGCACTCATCACCTACATCGATTCGGTGAAGGTGAAGTCCATCAGCCAAGCCGAGGGTTGGCCGGTGAGCAAGGTCATCGGAAAGGATGCCGCCGGACGTGATACGCTCATCAACCTCGCCCTGCTCAGCAAGAAGGACAGCCATGATGAGCTGACCAATCTGCTGGTCGGAAGTGAGCCTTCCAAACCCAAGGAGGGGCCGATGACGGCCACCGAACTGCGTACGAAGCTGGAGGCTTTCCGGGACCTGGTGAAACAGAGTGCCGCGGACGACCCCAAGCTGGTGGCGAGCGCGGACCAGATCTTCAATTTCGAGGATCGCAAGGACGCTTCCGGTACGGTGAACAACTGGCAGTCCATCAATTTCTACCACGTTCCCTTGGTGGCCGGTGTCACCATCCTGTCCAAGATCCAAGGCGATGTGCGCAATCTGGAGAACGAACTGGTGGGCAAGTTGATGGGCGATGTGGAGAAGAGCAGCTTCAAGTTCAACAAGTTGACCGCCATCGTGAAACCGAAGAGCAGCTACGTTACCGTTGGAAGCAAGTACAATGCGGATATCTTCCTGGGTGCGTATGATGACCAGAACGCCCCGGACGTGTTCGTGGCAGGCCCCGGTGCCCGGTTGGATACGGTGAACAAGAAGATCATCGGCGAAGCCATCAAGGTGCCGATGCAGGGTGCTTTGGCCAAGCTGGAGCAGGTGGCCAGCGGTTCCGGTCTGCGTAGTGTGGAAGGGATCATCGAGTTCACGCCCGTAGGTGGTCAGAAGCAGACGGAGTGGTTCCGCACCGAGTATGAGGTGGCGGCCCCGAACCTCGTGGTGAGTCCTACCAAGATGAACGTTTTCTACCGTGGTGTGGACAACCCTGTGGATATCAGCGTGGCCGGCTACAGTGCCAAGGACATCGTACCCAGCATGAGCAACGGTACGCTCAGCAAGGCCGCTAACGGGTACGTGGTGAAACCCGGCAAGGATGCCAAGGCGACGGTCAGCGTTACGGTGACCAATCCCGATGGATCCAAGAAGAGCATGCCCGGCGTGGAGTTCCGCGTGAAGAACGTGCCCAACCCGGCTCCCTACTTCGCCGGCAAGTCCGTATCCGACGCCTCGGCCAAGAAGAGCGAACTCACCGCCGCACAAGGGGTGATCGCCAAGATGGAGAACTTCGAGTTCGACCTGAAGTTCGAGGTGGTGGAGTACACCGTTTCGGCAACGCTCTCCGGTAACGTGGTGGAACGCGTCGTGAAGGGCGCCGCCCTCACCTCCGATGCCAAGGAGATCATCGCCAAGGTGAAGACCGGACAGAAGGTCTCCTTCGAGAACATCAAGGCCCGCGGTCCCGATGGTACCACCCGTACCCTCGGAACCCTGGTCTTCAAAGTGATCTGATCCAAACCTGTACACCATGGGGACCACTTCCAAGAACATCCTGCTGGGCGCGGCGCTGATGGCATCGCTGGCCCCGATGGGCACGGCCCAGGCACAAACGGTGCTCGATGGTGGGTACATCAAGGAGCACACGAAGACCCAACGCGTGGTGCCTTATCCGCACATCCGCGAAGCCGACGTGATGTGGTACCGCCGGGTGTGGCGCGATATCGATCTCCGCGAGAAGATCAACCAGCCCCTGTACTATCCGGTGGAGCCGATCAACGATCGCAAGAGCCTCTTCGATGTCATCATCCAAGGTCTCACCGTGGATGGCTCCATCACGGCCTACGATGCGGGTATCGACGGTTGGCAGGATGAGTTCAAGAAGCCCTTGCTTCCGGAAGAAGTACAGTCGATGCTGGTCCGCATGGACACCAGCTACACCGAGAACCTCACCACGGGTGATCTGGAGCCGGTGGTCCAGGAGATCCGCGTGAGCAGCGAGAACGTGAAGAAGTACCGCATCAAGGAGGATTGGCATTTCGATCGCCAACGTTCCGTGATGGACATCCGCATCATCGGTATCTCGCCGCTGAAGGAGAAGCTGGACGCCGATGGGGCCTTGGTGGGCTATACCCCCCTCTTCTGGCTCTACTTCCCCGAACTGCGCTACGTGCTGGTGAACTGGGAGGTGTTCAACCGCGGTAACGACTCCGAGCGTCGCTCCTTCGACCACCTGTTCTGGACGCGCCAGTTCAACAGCCAGATCGTGAAGATGAGCAACTCCTATGACCGTCCCATCAACGTCTACAAGACCGGTATGGATGCGCTGTTGGAGGCCGAGGAGCTCAAGCAGAACCTCTTCGAGTTCGAACACGACCTCTGGAACTTCTGACCCGGATCACCTGATCTTTTCGAAGGGCCCGCACTTGTGCGGGCCCTTCGTTCTTTCCGGGGGGCACGTACGTGGGCGAACGCCCATCGCGTTGTTCCCTGCATGCGATGCTCCACCACCTTGCTCGCTTGTTCGGGCGCTGTCCTGGTCCATGCACAGGACCCCTTGAGCGGTGATCCTTGTTCGATGCGCTCAACGGTCGAGCCGTATGCCGTGATCCGCGAAGCGGACGTGAAGTGGGAACGCCGGGTCTGGCGCACGCTGGACGGCCGTGACCCGATGAACGCTTGGCTCGTCGGTCGCAAAAGCAGCTGCATGGACCTGATGACGGTGCCCCTGACCACGCTCCGCGAGTATCCCGATATGGTGCTCTATGCACCGGACGGCAAAGGAGAGGATGGAGCTTTCAGGAAGGCCATTGCAGGCGCTGAGCGAACGGCCATGCTCCTGATGAACGACACGGCCGCTTTCGAGGTGGAGCGTTTCATGCTGAAGGAGGACTGGATCTTCGATGCGGCGCGCGGGGTGATGGAGGTGCGCATCATCGCCTTCGCACCCATGGTGATCGTCCGGGGCTCCGAAGGGGAAGTGTCCGGCCATCGGCCCCTGTTCTGGCTCTACTATCCGGAATGGCGTGCGATCCTCGGCACCCGGCCTGCGCTCTTCCCCGGTGACATCACCCTGTCCTTCGAGTCCCTGTTCGCGCGGAGGATCTTCCGGAGCACCGTCACGAAGGTGAGCAACCTGCAGGACCGTGCAGGGAACGACCACGGTTCGGGTCTCGACCTGCTGCTCCAGAGCGAGGGCCTGCGCGACCAGCTCATCCACATGGGTTTCGATCTCTGGCACTACTGAGCCCCGCTGCGGAGCATGCTCCGTCCCACGCGGACATCGAGGATCGACCTCATCCCTGTACCCTGCCAAGGAGTGGGGCTCTGTGCTCTCGGTGCCTCTGTGGTGAACGATGGATCCGTGCCGACTGCCCCGGCTTGGCTACTTTTGCGGACTTTTTCGGCAGAAGCGCTCCCCGGACCATGATCACTGTACAAGGCCTTACCCTGCATTTCGGTCAGCGGCCGATGTTCGACGATTTCAACTTCTTCATCGGGAGCGATGATCGGATCGGGCTCGTGGGCCGCAACGGGGCCGGGAAGAGCACCCTGCTGAAGACCTTGGCCGGCCTGCAGCCCTTCGACAAGGGCAACATCGGAAAGCCCAAGGAGCTCACCCTCGGCTACCTGCCGCAGGAGATGGCCCACAACCTGGCCCTCACGCCTTGGCAGGTGGCCATGAAGGCCTTCGAGGAGGCCTTGCAGCTCAATGAGGCGTTGGAGCGCATCGAGAAGGAACTGGAAACGGTGACCTCCGATGAACGCGCCATGGAGCTGGCCACGGAGTTGGCCCACGCGCATGAGCGCCTGAACACGATCGGGGCGGCCGACCACGATACCCAGGTGGAGCGCATGCTGAAGGGCATCGGCTTCGCGGAGCCCGACATGCACAAGCTGATGAGCGAGCTCAGCGGTGGTTGGCGCATGCGGGCCGAACTCGCCCGACTGCTCCTGCTGCGCCCGGACCTGCTGCTGCTGGACGAACCGACGAACCACCTCGATCTTCCCGCCATCCAATGGCTGGAGGACCTCCTGCGCACCTATCCCTCGGCGCTGGTGCTGATCTCGCACGACAAGACCTTCCTCGATCGCCTCACCAAACGCACCATCGAGGTGAGCAACGGCAAGCTCATCGATCGCAAGGTGCCCTGGAGCCAGTACGTGGAACTGCGCAAGGTGGAGCGCGAACAGCAGTCCGCCGCGGCCAAGGAGCAGCAGCGCTACATCAAGGAGACCGAGGACCTGATCAACAAGTTCCGCGCGAAGGCCAGCAAGGCCGCGTTCGCCCAGAGCCTGATCACCAAGCTGGAGAAGCTGGACCGCATCGAGGTGGAGGACGAGGACCTGCGCAAGATGCTGGTGAAGTTCCCACCGGCGCCCAGCAGCGGCAAGCTGGTGGCGGAGGTGAAGGGCGTGAGCAAGGCCTACGCCGATCCCAAACGGCCCGGTGTGGAGAAGCGCATCTTCCGCAATGCGGAGCTCACCATCGCCAAGGGCGAACACCTGGCCCTCGTCGGCGCGAACGGTACCGGCAAGTCCACCTTGGTCCGCATGATCATGGGGGAGGAACCCTATGAAGGCGAGATCAAGCTCGGCCACAACGTGATCATCGGCTACTACGCGCAGGACATGCCCGAACGGATGAACCCGCAGGGCACGGTGATGGAGACGGCCGAGTATGCGGCCAGCGAGGAGAACCGGGTGCGCGTGCGCGCGATGCTCGGCGCCTTCATGTTCAGCGGCGAGGACGTGGACAAGAAGGTGAAGGTGCTCAGCGGTGGTGAGCGCGCACGTCTTGCCCTCTGCTGCATGCTGTTGAAGCCGTTGAACTTCCTCATCCTCGATGAGCCCACCCACCACCTGGACATCCAGAGCAAGGACGTGCTGAAGGAGGCGCTGAAGAACTACGATGGGACCTTCCTGCTGGTGAGCCACGACCGGGATTTCCTCACGGGGCTCACCAACCGCCTGCTCGAACTCGACGACTTCCGCATCCGCGATCAGCACATGGACATCCTGGAGCTGATCGAGAAACGCAAGGCCCTGCAAGGCGCCGACATCGGCAAGTCCTCCTTGGAACGCCCGAAGGAGGAGAAGGCGCAGAAGAACTCCGACCAGCGCGACAAACGCGATCGGGAAAAGGAGAAGCGCCGGATGCAGAACCAGGTGGAACGCCTGGAGAAGCAGCTCGCCGACCTGGAGAAGGAGGAGAAGGAACTGCAGGCCACGGTGATGAAGGGCGGAGCCTCCACGAACGTGGAGCAAGGCTATGCGCGCCTCGGCGAATTGGCCCAGCGCATCGCCTCGGTGATGCAGGAGTGGGAGACCGCCGCTGCGCAGTTGCAGGAGCTCGACTAGAGCACTTTCGTACTTCGGTCGAGGGGCCTCCGCATAGATAGCCAAGTGTCATGCGGTGGTGCGTTACGCGCGCTTGTATCCGGCATTGAGTGTCCGGTGCTGCCCGTTGCCGCACCATGGACCCCCAGCACATGGCCAGCGCGAACCTCCCTCCCCGACAGAAGATGATCAACATGATGTACCTCGTGCTCACCGCCATCCTGGCGCTGAACGTGAGCAAGGAAGTGCTCGATTCCTTCGCCACGCTCGATGCGGACCTGGTGCGCAGTGAGCAGGCGCATGAACAGCGCTCACGCATCGAGTACTCCGCCTTCGATGACGCTGCGCGTGACTTCCCCGATCGGTATGCCGCGCTGCGGGACAAGGCCTACGAGATGCAAAGCGATGCGGACAGCTTGGTGAAGTACCTCGGGGAGGTGAAGGCCGAGGTGATCGCAAAGGCGGAAGGCCGGCCCTTGCAGGAAGTGGTGGTGAAGGGTGGTGATGGGCGCGATTCGGTGATGGCCTTGGCCGCCGTGGAGATGAAGGACGATCGCGATGTGCTGACGCGGATGCTCGTCGGTTCAGAACCCGCCAGTCCGCGCGAGGGCCGAGGGTCGGCGCGTGATATCAAACAACGCATCGAAGGATTCCGTGATCGACTCAAGTCCTATTGTGCAACTGCGGATCCCGCACTCGCCACCTCCCTCGATCTGCTCTTCACCCTGCGGGATGGCAAGGACGCTTCCGGCACGCCGAGCAACTGGGAAACCCTGAACTTCCACGATGTGCCCTTGGCCGCGGGCATCGCCACGCTCAGCAAGCTGCAGGCGGATGTGCGCAGCGCGGAGAACGACATGCTGAAGTGGTTGTACCGCTCCGGTGGAAAGGGGGCGCACCTGATGTCCACCTTGGTCCCTGCGGTGATCCCCCAAAGCTCCGTGGTGATGGTCGGCGATTCCTTCCGTGCGGATGTGTTCCTCGCGGCCTACGATGAGAAGGACCGCCCGCGCATGGATCGCCGTGGCGATAGTGGTCCGGTGGAACTGCCGGTGGGCAGCGATGGCAAGGGCAAGCTGCGGTTGCGCGCGGAACGGGTCGGCGAGCAGAAGGTGGAAGGTGTCATCCATCTGCAGGGGCCGAACGGTCCGGAGGAGCATCCGTACAGCGTCACGTACCAGGTGATGGCGCCGCTGCTGGTGATCTCGCCGACGAAGATGAACGTGCTCTATCGCGGCGTGGACAATCCGATCGAGCTCTCCGTTCCCGGTGTCACCATCGACCGCATCTCACCCAGCACCGATAACGGCACCGTGACCCGGATGGGAGAGGGCTGGGTGGCGCGGGTGAACACCTTGGGCACGGCGCGTTTTACCGTTCGTGCGGCCATGCCGGATGGCTCGGTACGCAGCATCGGACCGGTGGTGTTCCGCGTGAAGGACCTTCCGCCACCGCAAGCCATCGTGAACGGTGTGGGCTCCGGTGCGACCACCATCAAGAAGACGGTGCTCACCGCTGCTCCGGGGATCCTGTGCAAGCTCGGCTTGGATACCGACTTCGATGAGCCTTTCCGGGTGACGCGCTACACGGTGAGCATCATGAAGAACGGCAATCTCGTGGAGCATAAGGTGAACAGCAACAGGTTCGATGAAAGAACGAAGGAGATGCTTCAGGCCCTGCGTACCGGTGATCGGGTGTGGTTCGAGGAGATCCAAGTCGAACTGACCAATGGAAAAGGCCGCAAGTACGACTTGGCGCCCATCGCACTGAAAGTGGTCCCTTGAATGTTTTTTGGGCCATGTCGTGGAAATGGATACTTTTGCGCCCCTATTGCGGGGTGGAGCAGATGGTAGCTCGTCGGGCTCATAACCCGAAGGCCGTAGGTTCGAGTCCTACCCCCGCTACCAAGGAAGCCCGGTGAAAGCCGGGCTTCCTTCTTTTTCCGACCCGATCGACCGCAGTGCCGTCCACGCCCTTCGCCGATCTTCGCAGTGCCTCCCGTTCCCATGGCCCATAAAGCAGGATACGTCAACATCATCGGTCGTCCCAATGTGGGCAAGAGCACCCTGCTCAACGCCCTGCTGGGGGAGAAGCTGGTGATCGTGAACCCCAAGGCACAGACCACCCGCCACCGCATCCTGGGCATCCTCAACGGCGAGGATCACCAGCTGGTGCTGTCCGATACGCCCGGCATCCTGGAACCGCAGTACAAGCTGCACGAGACCATGATGCATGCCGTGGACGAGGCCCTGCGCGATGCCGATGTGCTGCTGGTGATGGTGGAACTGGGCGAGCCCCCCGCCAAGGCCGAGGACCTGGTGCGCCGCGCTGAACGCTTCGACGGCCCCACGATCGTGCTGGTGAACAAGATGGACCAGGGTGACCAGGACAAGCTGAACGCCGCGCTGCAAGGTTGGCAGGAGGTGTTCCCCAAGGCCAAGGTGGTGCCCATCTCCGCGTTGCACGGTTTCCATGTGGAGGAGCTGCGCCAGCGCCTCATCGAATTGCTGCCCGAACATCCGCCCTACTTCCCGAAGGACGAGATGAGCGATCGCGACATGCGTTTCTTCGTCAGCGAGATGATCCGCGAGAAGGTGCTGGCCCTCTACAAGCAGGAGATACCGTACAGCACCCAAGTGGTGGTGAACAGCTTCGAGGACACCCCGGAGATCGTACGCATCCAAGCGGACGTCATCGTGATGCGGGAGAGCCAGAAGGGGATCATCATCGGCCGCGGTGGCGGAGCCTTGCGGCAGCTTGGCACCGAAAGCCGCAAGGCCATCGAGAAGTTCACCAACAACAAGGTCTTCCTCGACCTCAAGGTGAAAGTGGATGAGGACTGGAGGGGCGACCAGACCAAGTTGCGCCGTTACGGATATTGATATGAGCAACATCGTCGCCATCGTAGGTCGGCCCAACGTGGGCAAGAGCACGCTCTTCAACCGCTTGATCGAGAGCCGGGAGGCCATCGTGGATCCCACGGCCGGCACCACGCGCGACCGCCACTACGGCAAGGCCGAATGGAGCGGCCAGCATTTCAGCATCATCGACACCGGTGGTTATGTGCAGGGCAGCGAGGACATCTTCGAGGGGGAGATCCGCAAGCAGGTGGCCTTGGCCATCGAGGAGGCGGACAGCATCCTCTTCGTCGTGGACGTACAACACGGCATCACCGCGATGGACCAGGCCGTGGCCGACATGCTGCGCCGGGCCAAAAAGCCCGTTCTGCTCGTGGCCAACAAGGTGGACACCAACGACAAGGAGGTCTACGCGGCGGAGTTCTATTCGCTCGGTCTCGGCGAGGTGTTCAGCATCAGTGCCCAGAGCGGCGCCGGTACCGGCGATCTGTTGGACGAGCTGGTGAAGGGTTTCCGGAAACCCGCGGAGCAGGAACACGACGACACGCCCCGCATCGCCATCGTGGGCAAACCCAACGTGGGCAAATCCTCCCTCGTGAACACCCTGCTCGGCAAGGAACAGAACATCGTGACGCCCATCGCCGGCACCACGCGCGACCCCGTGAACACGCGCTACAACGCCTTCGGCTTCGATGTCACCCTGCTCGATACCGCCGGGATCCGCCGCAAGAGCAAGGTGGAGGAGGATATCGAGTTCTACAGCGTGCTGCGCAGCGTGCGGGCCATCGAGGACAGCGATGTGTGCCTGCTTTTGATCGATGCCAAGGACGGCATCAACCATCAGGACCTGCACATCTTCTCCATGATCGAGAAGAACGGCAAGGGCGTGGTGATCGTGGTGAACAAGTGGGACCTGATCGAGAAGGAGACCAACACCGCCAAGGCCTATGAAGCGGAGGTGCGCAGTCGCCTTTCGCCCTTCACCGACCTGCCCATCGTCTTCACCTCGGTGGTGGAGAAACAGCGTATCCACAAGGCGCTGGAACTGGCCTTGAAGGTGCACGAGAACCGCAAGCAACGCATCCCCACGCGCAAGCTGAACGATGTGATGCTGCCCGAGATCGAGCGCCTGCCGCCCCCGATGTACAAGGCGAAGAGCGTGCACATCAAGTATGTGATGCAGCTGCCCGGCACGGTGCCCGCCTTCGCGTTCTTCTGCAACCTGCCGCAGTACGTGAAGGAGAGCTACACCCGTTTCCTGGAGAACAAGCTGCGGGAGCACTTCGATTTCAACGGGGTGCCCATCCGGGTGTTCTACCGGAAGAAGTGAACGGTGCTCAGACGGCCGTCAGCGCCTGCTCCAGGTCGGCGATCAAGGCCGCTGGATCCTCCAGTCCGATGTAAAGGCGAACGAGGTCCTCGGGTAGTTCGCCGGGGCCGCCCGGAAAGGCGCACACCGGGAATTGCAGGGACTCGTAGCCGCCCCAGCTCACGGCCATCAGGAAACGGCTGAGTGCATTGCTGAAGCGTTCCGCACCTCCCGCGCCGCCTGCCACGCGGATGCTCATCAGTCCGGCGCACCGCGTCATCTGCTTCCGGGCCAGTTCCTCTTGTACGAAGCCCGGCAGGAAAGGCCAGTTCACCTGCAATACCTTCGGATGGGCCGCGAGGAATGGAGCCGCTTGCGCCGCGCTGTCTGCACTGCGCTGCATGCGGAGTTCCAAGGTGCGCAGGCCGCGGATCAGCAGCCAGGCGTCGTGCGGTGAAGGCACTGCTCCCAGCATCATGAACTCCTGCCGCATCACTTGGCGCATGTGTGCAGCGCTGCCGGCCAACACACCGCAGACCACGTCGCTGTGGCCGTTGAGGTACTTCGTTCCGCTGTGTGCCACCAGGTCGATGCCCAGGCGGATCGGGTTCTGGAACAGCGGACTGCTGTAGCTGTTGTCGCAGAGCGTGAGGATGCTGCGCTCCTTCGCGATCATCGCCACAGCTGCGAGATCCTGCAGTTCGAAGGTCATCGAGTTCGGGCTCTCCAGCACGAACATGCGTGTGTTCGGTCGAGCGGCCCTGCGGAAGTTCTCCGCATCGGTGCCGTCCACGAACGTGGTGGTGACCTGGAAACGATCGAGCAGTTCCGTGAGCAGCTTGCGTGTCCAGCTGTAAGGCTTGGCCACCGAAACGATGTGATCGCCGGACCGGATGAAGCTGATGATGCCGGCAGCGATCGCGGCGCTGCCACTGCTGAAGAGGAGCGCATCCTCCGCGTGCTCCAGGGCGGCCAGCTTCTTCCGGGCCAGCAGCGCGGTGGGATTGGCCCCGCGTGTGTAGAGCGGTCGGTCGTACTCGTTCGCGATGGCTTCCCGCAAGGACGTCACCGTGGGGTACGTGAAGTTGCCGCTCTGCACGATCGGCGGGACCACGCTAGGAGAGCCGGTATCGCGGTCCTCGCCCAAGTGGTTCAGTATGTGGGACAGGTCGTCGCTCATGTTCAGGGCCGGCGTTCGTAGAACACGAAGCCGTTCTTGCGGTACAGTTCGCGGAAGGTTCCGATCGCCTCCACCTCTTGCGTGTGCGTCACCTTGCAGGAGAGGTATACCGGCCGATCGATGGGGCCGTGGTGCAGTACGCGCTCGTCCGGAAGCGCTTCAGCGATGCGGCCGTAGAACTCGGGTACG